>JBKHFN010000242.1:0-2550 GCA_046540195.1 Salinarchaeum sp. | reverse complement strand
AACGCGCTCCTCCCCGCCCTGAACGGCGGGGGTTCCGCGCTCCCAGAAAGATGACACAAACAGGGCCACAGGTTATCGACTTCAGGGGTGGGCGGACCTGGATTGCGAACCCCGATGAGACCATGCAGCGGGCAAGTCACGCGCTCAAACGCGACGGCGAGACGTGGCTGATCGATCCCGTCGACATGTCTGACCCCGACGCCATGTTCGAAGACCTGCCGACGATCACTGGGGTCATCGTTTTGTTGGACCGACACACGCGCGACGCCGATCGGTTCGCCGAACGGTATGATGCGCCGGTGTATCTTCCACGAGGCATGTCCGGGGTTGCCACCGAGATCGACGCCCCGATCGAGTGGTTCGAGGGAACGATCGCCGGATTCGAGACCCGCCCGGTGTACCAGACGCCGGTCTGGCACGAGACAGCGCTGTACGACGATGAGACGCTGGTCGTCCCGGAGGCGCTCGGGACGGCGGGATACTTCCTTGCGGAGGACGAGCGACTGGGCGTCCACCCAATGCTCCGGTTGACTCCGCCACGGGCAGCGTTGTCTGGGGTCACACCCGATCGGATCCTGGTTGGACACGGTAAGCCTGTTCTCTCGGGGGCAACCAGCGCACTCTCGGACGCGCTGGCTGGGTCACGACGACGGTCACCGCAGCTCGTTGAATCGTGGATCCGCGAGGCTGTCGACGGGGTCGTCGGACGGTCGTGATGGCGGGGACCCAATGACCGGGCTTCCCCGGAGCGGAACGGCAAAGACAACCGGAACGCGACAGGCTACCCCACACCCGTGATCGAGACGGTGTATCTCACGGAGGGGCTCGTTGACGCGTTGCTTGACCTCGCAGAGCGGCGCGAACCGTCGTCGGTATCGGCAGCATTGACCGTCACACCGGCGGGCGAGCTCACCCCCGAGGATGCGACGGCCGACTGGTCCGCCCTCAGTCCGGAGACGCCGGTATTTACTGATCTGTATGTGCCGACAGACGAGCGGGCGGTGGACGCCGTCTTCGGCGTTGACGTGACGATCCCCCACGGCCAAACTCAGGGTCGGTTTCTCTCACATCCGAACGGACGGCTGGGCGTCTCCGCCAGCGACGACCTGCATGAGGTTGTCATCATCGCCGTGCCACCATGGACGCGTAGCGACATCGCTGCGTTCGATCGGGCCGGACGAACGATCGGCCTTCGGACGCTTGCCGCCGTGCCGCCACGACCGGAGTGGTGAGCCATGTCGATGGCGTGGCGTTGAAGAGCGTGCTGCGAGAATAGGGCCAACAAACCGATGGGAGTGAGACCGCCATCCGATGACGGCGCTGATATTGATGTCGTCGAGTTTGGAATCGCCGCCGTCGATGCCCGCCTAGACGACCCGGAGGTGACTTTTCCGGCCACCGCAACGGCGTTGATTGAGTACTTCGGCGATACGGAGGTGCCATACGAACCGGGGGGCCGGACGATGCCCGTGCGAACCGCTATCGAACGGACAAACCAGGAGCAATTTGACACCCGACAGGAGTTTCTCAACGAGCTGCACGGCGTCTTCGAACAGCAACGCGAGCGATCGGCGGGCGTGATTGGGCGGTTGCGCGCACTTCTCCCGTTTTAAGAGCAGCGAGTAGGGCACGCTTTTTGACCCCCCGGCCCACAGAGCAGGGTACATGGCCGACGTGGAGATTGTCGACCGCGTCCAGACGGCCCTCGAAACGGATCCAGCGGCATTCCAGCGTCGGGTGGCCGACGAGGTTGAGTTGATCAAATCCGAGCTCGCCGACGGGACCTTTGATAATCCACAGGCGAACCTCGGGCTCGAATACGAGTTTTACGCGATCACGGAGTCCGACGATGACGGCGGACGGACTCCACCGGGGCAGGCCGGCCGACTCGCGCGAGTCCCGCGACGACTCCTGTCGATGATTGGGATGGAAAAGGAGTTGGGGCTGCACAACGCCGAGATGCGCACGAGTCCCCAGCCGTTCAACGCCCACGGACTCCAGGCCCAGCAGTCGGAGGTCAAAGCCCGACTTGCCGCCGCTCTGGGCTGTACGCGTCCACACGGGATGCGGTTGATCAGCGACGGCCTCTGGGTCATCCCACCAGAGGGAGAGACCGCACAGGAGTATCTGACCTCGACGGCAACGGCCGACAACACGACGATCGCGATGAACATGTCCGACTCGGCGCGGTATCACGCGATGGCCAACGCGGAGATGCCGGTCGGGCTGCATCTCAAGGCCCCACACGTCACCCTCGACGCGGACACGGTGATGCCCGAGAGCCTGATCACCTCGATCCAGCCACACTACCAGGTGCCACAGGCCGATGACCTGCCGACGTACTTCAATTACGCACTACGGATCGCCGGACCACTTCTCGCGTTGGGGGCAAACTCACCGTTTTTCCCCCCGAGCCTTTATGATAAGGGAACGACCGCGGCCGAAGCGCTCGCGGACGGATGGGACGAACACCGGATCGCCGTCTTCGAGACAGTACTAAACGACCCGAGCACGCCGAAGGGAAAGGTCCGCTTCCCCGGAGATCTCGAC
>JBKHFN010000241.1:0-2555 GCA_046540195.1 Salinarchaeum sp. | reverse complement strand
TGGGACTCAACGCGGTCATCGAAACACACGAGACACTCCCGGCACCGTTGGTTGTGCGTCTCGCCGGGACGAACCAGCAAGCGGGCCTTGACAGGCTGAATGACGACCGAATCGCCGTCGAAGCCGACCTTGACGCTGCCGTCCGCCGGGCCGTCGACCTGGCTGGAGGGCACCCATGAGTGTCTTCATCGACGACACCACCCGGGTACTCATCCAAGGGATCACCGGGGAACACGGTCGGTTCCACACCGAACGGATGCAGGCGGCCGGGACAGAGATCGTCGCCGGGGTCGTTCCCGGGAAGGGGGGCGAGCGCGTCCACGGCATCCCGGTCTACGAGACCGTACAGGTGGCGGTACAGCGTCACAACGTTACGGCGTCGGTGATCTTCGTGCCACCGGCGGTCGCTACGGACGCAATCATGGAGGCCATCGACGCGACTCTCGAACTCGTGGTTGTCGTCTCCGAGGGGATTCCAATGCAGGATATGGCCACCGTTCGCCGACGACTCGGGGAGACCAACACGCGGCTCGTTGGACCGAACTCGCCAGGAATCATCGCTCCCGATCAGGCGCTGTTGGGGATCATCCCGACAGCGATCACGCGCCCAGGACGTGTTGGACTCATCTCTCGGTCAGGGACGCTGACCTACCAGATTATCGACGACCTCACCCGTCGGGGGATCGGGCAGTCAACCGCACTCGGCATCGGAGGAGACCCAATCGTTGGAACAACCTTCCGGGAGGCGCTCCCCGCGTTCGAGGCCGATCCAGACACCGACGTGGTCGTCCTCTGCGGGGAAATCGGCGGGGCCGCTGAGGAGACCGCCGCGGAGTACATCGCCACAATGGATACCCCAGTCGTCGGATTCGTCGCCGGGCGGACGGCTCCGCCCGGTACGCGCATGGGACACGCCGGGGCGATCATCACCGGCGAGGGGGCCGGGACGGCCGACAGCAAGATCGCCGCGCTCCGCGATGCGGGCGCGTATGTCGAAGCGACCCCATCGGCGGTCGTCGAACGCGTCGCCCAACTCGTTGAGTGAATGCCGGCACATCAATGATGAAGAACAGATACAAGCCACGGCCGGTGTAACTCGCGGCCGATGGAGCCGGAGCCGTATCGAGATCGTGTTGTCGAGCTCACCTCGGAACTCATCGAGTACCGCTCGACCGAGGATCGGCCAGAGGAGATCGACGCCTGCATGGACCACATCGCCGGTGTACTGGACGATGCCGGGATCACATATTCGCGTCACCGCTCGGACGACGTTCCGTCACTGGTCGCGAGTCTAGACGGCACGCAGACACCGGACGTGCTCTTTCATGGCCACATTGACGTCGTACCGGCACCGGAGCAGATGTTCACACCGCGCATTGAGGATAATGAGCTCTACGGCCGCGGCTCCGCTGATATGAAAGGCGGCGTCGCTGCGATGGTGCACGTGTTTACCGATCTCGCCCGGCTAGATCCGCCACCGTCGGTCGGGTTGATGATCGTCGGTGACGAGGAGCGCGGCGGACTTCACGGCGCGCGACACCTCCTGCAGGAGGGATATCGACCGGGATTTTGTATTACCGGAGAGCCGAACAACCTGGCCGGTGAGATGGACATCATCATCAAGCAGAAAGGGATCATTCACTTGGAGATTACCGCGACCGGACAGGCCGCCCACGCGGCGACACCGGAAAACGGCGAGAACGCCATTGAGAAGCTCATGGGCGCCTATCCGGCGATCCGGTCCGTCTTCGATGACTATGATGATGACTGGCGGCCGACGGTCAACTTCGGGACAGTTTCTGGTGGGGACGTCATTAATCAGGTGCCGGACGTCGCGACCGTCGAGTTGGATATCCGGTTTCCCGACCAGGGAACGCGTGACGACATCCTTCTTGAATTACGGAACATCCCCTCGATTGAGGTCAAAAGCACCGGTGAGGGGAACCCTGTCGACACCGACCCGACGGACCCACACGTGCAGGGGCTCAAGCGACACGCCAGAGCGGCGATCGGATCCCACGTCAAGTTTGCTAACAAACCCCACGCAAGTGACCTGCGACACTTCGCTAAAGAAGGGATTCCAGGCGTAGCGTTCGGTCCGGAGGCATACGGCTCGCACGAACAGTTCGAACGGCTATTGCTCGACAGTCTTGAGCCGTACTGCCAGACACTGTATGCCTTCGGGGCTGAAACCCCCTATACCGCCTGATTCTGGGGGGAGACTGTTCTACGGGCAGAGCAAGCCGAGCGCCTCAGGGCTTGTCCTGAGGCAGGTCACAGTTCAAGTTCGGTGTGCTCCTCACCGCCGGTGACCTGGTAGGTGATGTCTAAGGCATCAAGCAGTGTCACCAGCTCGTCGATGGCCTCAACCGGGACGCGCTCGTCCTGTGTACGGTACTGGAAAATAAACGCATCACGGGACTGGCCATCGGTTTCCAGCCAGTCAGGGATGAATCCCGCGGGCGTAAGTCCGTACTCGAAGACGCGTCCGTAGAACGCGCGTGATTCCGGTGTATTCGCATCAACGGCTGCGAGTAACTCGGGACCCGAGTGGT
>JBKHFN010000240.1:0-2600 GCA_046540195.1 Salinarchaeum sp. | reverse complement strand
TCACCGACTGGACGATCGAGTACGAGCTCCGCGGCGCCGACCAGCCCCGACAGGATGCCGAGACGGCCCGCCGGAAGATCAACGCTGTGAATGGTGCGATCCCGGTCAACCGCGCTCTGGAGATGATCGGCGAGGACCCGCTCCCCGACGATGTCGACATCGACGGGGACAGCACGCTTATCGCCGACATCGGTGGTGGTGGCGGACAGCCCGGTGGCGAACCCGGCGGCGAACCGTCTGTCGAGGAGCAACTCCCACCCGAGGACAACAAGATCGGCGAGCGCGACTGGGACGACGTCAAAGCAGACCTCGCGACCAAGGAGATCGAGACCCAGCAGTTCAGTTCAAGCAATCTCGACGAGGGGCTGTACGACTACGACGAGCAAGAACTGTACCTCTCGTTCAAACGTGAGGGCCAAAGCAGCCTCTATGCCTACGTCGACGTTCCGCCGGCCGAGTGGTCGGGGCTGACCAACGCCTCGAGCCACGGGAGCTATCACTACGACAACATCCGCCTCGCATACGGATACGTCGAGATTACGAACTTTCACGACCGGCTGCCAGAGGGTCCCATTCCGGACGACCCACCGGATGACGTCCCCACGCAACTGTCGGCGTCCTGTGGTGGTCGGGATTTTAGCGAGCGGCGGAAGACGCCAGAGGGCGTCCCGAATGACGCCTTTCACATTGACGACGAAAGCGAGTGTGATGGCACGGTCCACGAGGGCCCGCGGGGCGGGTTGTACTGCTCGCCAGATGGTGGCGATAATACGCCGGGGCCGGATACGATTCAAGAGGAAGCGCCCGAACAGTGGGATGGGAGTGATGAATCGCGCGAACAGGTGCAGGATGCTGTCGAAAGCGCAGTTGCTGAGGGTGCAGGCGTCAGCGAAGCTCTTGAAGCGGCGCGAGAGCACATCGACAATCTTGATGCCAGCGGTGAACGGGTTGTCGCTGAGACAGCATACATCCACCAGACAGAGTCTGTCGAAGTAGGCGGGCAAACTGTCGAATCGGGTCCTGTGGTCAGTGACGCCTATTCTACTAACATCTCCGAAATCCGTGAGGCAGCCGAAAGCGAATTGGACACAGAGTCGTACGAACACCCGCGTCTTGACGATACCCACGCGTCGCAGCAGGATTTCAACGGGTGGCGAGAAGAACGCGATGGGTCGTTGCTCAACTCAGACACGGCAGAGTTGTGGGGTGCGGCAATCGACACGACCGGAAACGATAATGTCCCCGACGACGCGGCTGCAGATCCGGATACAGTGGGTGACCCACTGCCAGCAGCAGAGGGTGATGAGCCAGTGACTGCAATTGGCGACAGCATCTCTGTGACGCGAGAGACACTTCGGGAGACGTTTGGTGACACGGTCCCTGTTGCGAGGGGCGTCAGTGGCGAGTTCGCCGAAGAGATACGTGAGGCGGCCGAAAACGGAGAAGATATTGATATTGAACACCGCGCACTTGAATCGTGGTCAACGTTTCCCGCGCATGCCGAGCGCTTCGCGCAAGAAGGTGACGACGGCGGTATCATCATCCGCACAGAGATCCCGGTCGATGAAGTGTGGGGGTCGTCGCATACGACGCCAGGGCTGGCTGAAGAGGAAAATGAGTTGATCGTCGGCAAAGACGGCCCCGAGTCGTACAGTCCTGAAAACATATACACTCCAGACGATGGAGATCTAACTGACCTGTATGTGGATGCAGCGGAGGCATAATCAATGATAGAGATCCCCTCTGATCAAGACGGTTGGGTAAGCGACGTTGACCACAAAGACGTCTACGAAAGTGCTGGCTTAGACACTGGCGAGGAAAACGAAAACGAATCGGCGCGTTCGCTCGCTCGTCGACTTCTCGACAAGTTGCGATAATCGCTGACCGATGATCGCGGGAGCGCCCGGCTCCCCGCGTGAGGTTCGACCGGGCGATCAGGAGTTTTCGACCACACATGAGCAACACGAACCACGAGCGCGGCGAGAAGCGCGGCGTCCTCTCGACCGGTCGAGCCAAAACCCTCGACAAAACGAAGGACGCCGACGCAAACGCCGCTGCCGACCACGACACCGACGACGATGCGGAGGGCTGACCCATGCCACCGGTGACGAAGGCGGGCGGCCAGCAGTTCCGCAAGGACGTCGCCTTCGCCGAGACGAAGGACAGCGACGAGTACGAGCTGGTCGCGACGGGCATCGTGATGGTCCCCGACAAGGCGGACCTCCAGAACGACTTCGCCCGCGAGGACACGATCCGCGGGTTCGCCGACCAGTTCGCCACCTTCGCGGAGGCCGGCCAGGCCGGCGGCGGGATCATGCACGCCGTCTGGCCCGACGGCTGGATGGACCTCACGCGCAACGAGGTCCTCGAGGAGGCCGAGGAGATCGGCGGGCGGACCGCTCCAGCGGGCGCGTGGATCCAGGCCTGGGGCATCGACCACGCCGAACTGGCGGCCCTCATCGAGGACGGCATCCTCGAGGGCTACAGCATCGGCGCGATCCAGGTCGACTGGGAGGGTCCCTATGAGCAGGGCGACGTCGACGACGTCGACACCTCGGAGCTCCCGGACGACGAACTCGTCTGGGAGCTGACCGACGGCA
>JBKHFN010000239.1:0-2602 GCA_046540195.1 Salinarchaeum sp. | reverse complement strand
TAGGCCTCAACAGTCACCAGGAGGTCAGTCGCTGCGAAGGACGACTCCGGGACGTCCAGATCGGCTGTGACACGCTCTTTGACATCGGCACCGGTGTCACCGTGAATCGTTCCGAGGACCGCCGCGCCACTCGCCCCAACCCGCATGGCCTCATAGAGAACTCTCGCCTCTGGACCCCTGACCTCGCCGACGACGAGGGCACTCTCACCGAGACGGAGTGCCGTCCGAAGCGCCTGTTGTGGATCAACTCCCGGGCCATCCTCAAGGGTCGCGTGTAACGGCTGGACGTTTCGGCCGTGGTGCTGGAGCGTGTCGACCGGCAACTCAGGAGTGTCCTCAATCGTGATCGTTCGTGTTCCAGCTGACAGTTCCCACAGCAACGCTCCGAGGAGGGTCGTCTTCCCAGCTCCGCGGGCACCCGCAACCAAGATCGCGGCGTCTCGTCGAATGGCGACCGAGAGTAGTCCGGCGACGGCTGCCGGTACGGTTCCGTTGGCGACGAGCTTCGGAAGCGTGAACGGCACCGCGCCACCGGTTCGGAAGGCGAAGGCCCGGCCATCAGTTGCCGGCGTCGATACTCCGGCAACCCGAACATCGGTCCCGCCGACGGTCGCGCTGGCGTCAAGCGTCGGTGCGGCCCGTGAAAATGACCGTCCGCTCTCACGCCGCAGTCGTGAGGCGATAGCCGCTGCGCCATCGGCACTAAGTCTGGCATTCGTCTGCATCTGCTCGCCATCGCGGATGACCCAGAGGCGATTCTCCGCTGCCGGGGCTGTCGCGTACACGTCGCTGATCGCGTCGTCGGCGAAGAACTCCTCAATGATGCCGTATCCGGTGGTGTGCTTTTCGAGGACCGCGGCGGCCCGCCGTAGCGGGACCGCCCCGAGATCGTCGCGCACTGTCCGAACGGCATCGATCGGACCATTGACATCCGTGGCCGTCTCCGACTCCGCCAGCCAGTCGTATGCATCAGCGAGCGCGGCGACGGCGTCTGGTTCGAACGCCAACTCTGGTGGTTTGACGTGGTAATACGGGGTCCCGGCGTCCGGCCGATCGTAGACACACGCGGCACCCCCCGTTGCTAGTGTGACTCGCTCACGACGGACTGCTTTGTCCGGTGGTTGACGGTATATCGCGGCGTCAGCGATCGCTGGCTTGACCGCTGGCCGAAATGCCTTCTCGTAGGTCCTCGCCCGTTCGGCCGCTGCTTCGAGGCCCGTCTCCCTGGCGAGTGTCGCGATTGGATCCGGGCGAGCCTCAGCGATCGCGGCAGCGGCAAGCGGATCGCGACGTGTGCGATCGGCGAGTGTCGCATCGTGGTCAACGACGAGCGCCGCGAACCGTCCGGCGGCCGCTAGGAGCGTGACCGATACCCCACGATACCACCGTTCAATTCCCGGTGTGCATACCCGGAGCGCATCGGGCTCGCGCCCGGCGAGCAACTTGACGGCGGCCGCCCGACATGCCGGTGTGTCGACCAGCGAGTGGCCCCCATCGGTCACCACGATTGTCTGTCCATCGTCACCGGGACGACACGCCGGTGTCGGCTCGGAGGACCGCCCTCTGACACCGAGCCGTTCGAGCACCTCGTGCATGCGGCGATGTCGCGGCGGTTCGTCGTTTAACTCTCAGGCCTGGTGCCGTCCCCCGAGACACGATCTCACCCGCAACGACCAAAGTCATGGGAGGAGATCAAGAGTGGGGATCCACACTATCGTCTCACTCAAGACGCTCGATGTGAACTGTTCGCGTTGCGTTGACGTACCGTAATGAGAGTACCAGGCGGTGTCGACCGGCGGCGGTGAGTGTGATCGCCTCGTGGTCACCGCGGGGATGGACGATGACGCGTGCGTCAGTGTCGAAGGAAATGGTATCGCTCGGGCCTTCAACGATCCGGTAGGTCAACCCTTCCGCGTCGACGCTTACCGACTCAACTGCGGCAGCCGAGAGGTCCCGCTCCGGAAGGTCAACCGCAACCACCCGGCGTGCACTAGGCGCTGGCGGCTCAATCGCGTCTTCGCTCGCGGCGAGGGCGGTCGCCGCTGCACGCACGCTCTGGAGGTCCGACGTCAGTGTGGTCTCAGTCCGCTGTATCTGTGCGTCCTCAATGGCCGGAGTCGCGGCGGCGAGAATCGCGACTGCGAGCGTCACAGTTAGCACCGTCCGAATCACAGTTCCGTCCGGAGTCGCTCAAGCAGCCCCGGCTCGCCACCGTCGTCATCTGGATCGGACTCGTCAGGATTTGCCGACACGGTCGGGGCAGCCGGCCGGTTATCGTCGGCTACTGGAGTCGGTTCGCGTGGTGGCGGAGACGCTGTTACCGGCTGCTCGATGGCTGGTTGCGACGACGTGCTCTCAAGTGACTGAACCCGTGACTCGAGATCCTCGACCCCGGCGAGCGCCGCGTTGGCCCGTTGCTCAAGATCCTCGTCGATCCGTTCGATGTGGCCGATGTACGCTTCGAGCGCCCTGATTGCCGCTTCAAGTTCGCCAATACGCATCTCAAGATCGTCTGTATCCGTTGTGGACCTCCCCGGTTCATAACTCGTAGTTGGGAAGCGGGTCACTAATCGCCATACAGCGCAAGGATGCTCTAAAAATA
>JBKHFN010000238.1:0-2604 GCA_046540195.1 Salinarchaeum sp. | reverse complement strand
GATGGCGCTCCGCTGCTTGGCTACCCAACACGGGAGTGGCTGTTGTTCGTTGGACTCGCTGTCGGTCCTGGCCTGCTCGGTCACACCGTCATCAACTGGGCGCTTGGCCACCTCAACTCCAGCCTCGTGTCGGTGTCGCTGCTCGGCGAACCGGTTGGTGCCGCTATCCTCGCAGCCGTACTCCTCGGTGAACAGCCGGCGCTAGCGACGATCGTCGGTGGCGGCATCGTCCTTGCGGGCATCGTCCTGACCGCCCGCGGAACAACCCGATAAGGCCATCCTATGTGCCACCGGTTGACCGAAGCACAAATACCCCAGCCTCACGACCACTTGGACATGCGGATCGGCCTCACCGTCGGGGAATCACTCGACCGGATCGACGCACTTGCGAATCGCTTTGCCTTCGTTGAACTCGGCATCGCCGAGACGGCGCCTGACGTTGACCGTGAGCGCGTCGCCGCCGCACTCGAAGCAGCCGATGTCGACCTGTGTGTGCACCTCCCGTTCAAGCAGGTCGTCTCGACGCCCGTACCGGCGATGAACGACGCCATCGTCTCGCACAAACGGACGCTCTTAGAGTGGGCCGGACGGATGGGCGCCGAGAAGGCTGTCCTTCACGGCACCGTCCGGGATCCCTACGACACGGGCCAGCGGGACACCTTCGCCGCCCAGCTCAACCGGATCGTCACCGCCGGACAGGACGCCGGCGTTGAGGTCGTCGTGGAGAATGTCGGCCACCAGAAAAACGGCATGCAACTGTCGGTCCTTGGCGACATCGCCGAGGAGGTTGACGCCCCGATCTGTTTCGACGTCGGCCACGCCTACATGGAAGAAGGCCACGACGGCATCAAGCGCTTTCTGAAGTATCACGGCGAGCAGGTCTCACACCTGCACGTCCATGATGTCCGCCAACGCGGCGACACACACCTCCCAATCGGTGCCGGTGAGATCGATTACGATCTCGTTGGCGAATCTCTCACCGGCTTCAATGGGACCATTGCGGTTGAGGTATTCTGTGACGACCGGCCGTTGCTTGAGGACACCGCCAGTCGCATCGCTCGAACCTTCGGCGAGTCATTCGTGACTCCCGGGTTCGACGCCTCGACGACAGAACAGTAGGCCGTTACTCGAGGGCGACAGCGTTGACTTGGCCGGTCTGTCCCGGTCGTGAGGTCACCCGTGCGCGGCCGCGATCGGTATCGATGATCGCCCCCTTCGTGATGATGTTCCGTCGGGCGTAGTTCGGGTTCGCGGAGTTCTCGACAACATCCTCGATTGTCGCCTCGTAGGTCTCTCCGCCATCGGCAACGGAGACGACGTTCGTCTGTAGGGCTCGGATCTTGTCATCGCTCCCACGTGCGTCGATCGACTTGAGCTTCGGCTCGCCAACGCGGGTCTCTGTCGGCTCGTTTCCGAGTTCGTGCTTGCGGCGGTCCCGGATCGGCCGGAGCCGGCCGCCCGTTCGTTTGCGCATTGAGCGCCCGTGATCGGTCATAGCTATTCAAATAAACCCTGAGGCGCTACTTGAAAGGCTCGAATCCGCGAGGGCAACCGCCACGTTGATACCCGACGACGGAGCACACGCGAGTGATGGAACTGCGGTATACCGTCGCGGCACCCTACCGCCACCGTGGGACCGACCGCCTTACCGAAAGCGAGTTTGTCGCGACGGTCGCGATGGACCTTGACTGGTTCACGCCTGACCAGGCCAAGCGACTGGTTGATCTGGCCACCGGCGAGGGCCTTCTTGAGCGCGAGCCCGGTGCTCTCGTTCCGACCTTCGATGTCGGGGCCGTCGATCCGCCAGAGGAATTCGTCCCCGACGAGAGTGTCCTCACGCGCCGATCGACGTTCGAGCGGCTCCTTGATCGCATTACTGACGCCGGCATCGACAAACAGGACGCCGTCGCGGGCGTCAATCAGCTCCAGGCCGACCTTGCAGTCACGATTGAGGCCGCCGCGGTCGTCTTCGCCCGCCGCCGAGGAATCGATGTCGACGATCTGGCTGACGACGCCATTGAAGAACTTACACCGGAGTCGTCTTGATGCCGGCGGCACAACCGCGCACATGGTAGAAGAGGAGTTGACCGACGGCGAACGGATCGCAACGCTACTCACCGGCGAGCTCGAACACCGCACAAGTGGTGGCTACGGGCGACTGGCCGTCGAATCTCACGAGACAGAGACGATTGTCCGCGACCGCCAGCGCGACACCATTATCGGCCGGTACCGACCGGCCCCTGACAGTGGGCTCACGGTCGTTTTCGAGACGGATGGGGAGTCCGATCAGTTCCACCTCGAACGGGCGGCCGACCTCAAGACGGTCGTCGATCGCTTTGCTGCCGAGGCCGACTAGTCTACACGCACGCGGCGCTCGTCGGTCACCGGGTGGAGGGGCTTTTCTGGCGTCGTCACGGTCACCGTGTAGATCATCACGTCCGGATCGCCGCCGTAGACACCGATCGGCACCGTCGTTGTGGCGTCGCGTCCGAGGTAGGTCTCCGTCTGGGTCATCTCGACATCGTTGACCGTCACGCGGATGCCGACCGTTGCCCCGCCGCCGACGTTACGAATCCGAAGGTCTCTGAGCATGTTCTCCCCGCG
>JBKHFN010000237.1:0-2619 GCA_046540195.1 Salinarchaeum sp. | reverse complement strand
TGGAGACGGCGAACGCGCGGCACCATCCCCAGGCGGCGTGCGGCAGGTACGCGAGGACTGCCCCGACGATCGTTGCGACGAGCACGGGGGCGAGCGTTCGTTCTGGCGGGAGGTCGGCCTGTACGTCGGTGACAGTCCGCAGCGCGATGTAGAGGGCGACCGGTAGCAAGATTAGCGGGCCGCCGCCCCAGAGGTGCGGCGTGACTCCGATCGCCACGGCGAGCATGCCGGTCACGAGCCAGACCCGGCCGTCTCGCAGTCGGCGCTGGACCGCCTGTTCGGGGTCCGTGCTCGTCTCAATGCGTCGTTTGAGGTCCCGGCCGAGCCAGACGAGGGTCAACAGGAGCACTCCGAGCCAGAAGTACTGGTGGAGCTGGTGATCGAAGAAGCCGAGTGAGGTATAGACCGCGTGCACGGGCGTGATGCCGAGAAGAACGGCCGACAGGGTTGCCGCGCGCACATCGCGCGTCAGAATCATCGTCGTTGCGAAGAGGACGACCCCGAGTGCGGCCGACGCGATCACGGGCAGCCAGCCGGCAACGAAACTGGCGGCGGCAGGCGTTCCACCCAGGAGCTCGGTGAGCCACCAGTTCAGGGCGTGGCTGAGGGGGCGGACAGCCGCGGCATTGACATCCTGCAACGCGCTCGGATGAAGGCCCTCACGGGCGATCAACTGCTCTTGGATGTACCGGAAGAAGTAAGGATCGTTACTCGGGGAGACGACGGCGCCGTCCCGCAGTACCGACCGATACTGGAGACAGCGCCAGAGGACAATGGTGAGCACGCCGACGAGGAGGCCGGCGACTGCCGATGTGGATATATTGTCAGTCAGGCTCGTGAGTACCGTTCGATCACGAGCGAGGTGGGTGTTGGCTTCGGATGCCGTCTCGAACGGCTCGCCGGCGATGGCGGCCCGGACCGCCTCCCGGTCGGCGACCCGGTAGCCGTCGTCGGTCCGCTCGACGATGTCCCGCGAGACGAGCTCGCCAAACACGCCGGAATCGATCGGCACGTCCTCGAACGTCCAATCCTCCCGTTCGGCGTCGATGTCGATGAGTGTCTGGAGTGGCTCCCCGAGCTCCGGCGTATCGTCAAGTACCTCGCGGGTGCGCTCGTAGACCCGCTCGGGCGCGGTCATATGCAGACGAGAGACGCCCTTGCTGTTGGTTGTTTCGTCTTGTCGATTGGGGTGCGGACGGATCAATCGACGATGCGGTCGTTTTTTTCCCGATCGGTGTGTACCATGGCTCCATGTACCGTCGAGCGGTCTTGGCGACCGCCGGAGCACTGTGTTGTGGCGGTATCGCCGGCTGTACCAGCCCCCAAGCGTCCAGACTCCCCGAGAACTGGCCGACCGACCCGTTTGCCGACTACGAGACGGTTCGGGATGACGACGGTGGCCGACTGGGCGTTATCAAGGCGGCCATCGCGCGAACCGCCGAGCAGCAGTATCGTGGACTGAGCCCCGCCGAGACGCTCCCGGAGAACGCCGGACTGCTGTTCGTGTTCGCGGATCCGAACGTCCCGGACCTTGTCATGCGCGAGATGGACTTTGGACTCGATATCGTCTTTGCCGATGGGGACGGATCCATCACCACCATCCATCACGCCCCTGCTCCGGACGCCAATGCGTCTGGCACCGATCACCGCTACGAGGGCCGTGGCCCGTACGTGCTTGAACTCAATCGGGGATGGACGACCGAACACACTGTCACGACCGGTGACCAACTCGCATTCGATCAGTCGGCGTTGACGGACTGATCCACCGGTGGGTGCGCTGGTCACGCTTTCGGCAGTAATCCGCCCACGTCGCCGTCTCGTCTGTGGCGCGTGTGCGCTCGGTGATCCACCAATTCGCACACGGCGCCGAGGCTGAACCACAAAACACTTATTAGGTCCCACAATCAGTCTGAACGTAGCCCTACCCATGGCCACGCATGTGAGTACCCTTGGGCATCGACCCGTTTCTGGGGTCGGTCGACTGCCTACACGCGATCTGGAGTTCGCGGTGCAGTGGTCGCCGGCCTCGGGGTGGCGAGCCCGATCGAAAACTGCGTTGGTCGCTGATCGCTACGACGAGTACTCCACCCAACACACAACACGACACACAACATGACAGACGATTCATATCGTGGCAAGGCACGTGCGACGTTCCTTGCGGCGATCATGGTCCTGTCCATGGTAGCAATGTCGGCGACGCTGGTTGCGCCCGCGGCGGCGCAGACGAGCGAGAATGCGACTTACGACCTGCAGGATCAGTCCGTCGCCTACCAAGGACAGGACGTGTTTGCCTACGGTGATGACATCACTGAAGGCAGCTATCAGGTGCGTAGTGAACAATCAACTGACAGTAGCGGAGATGGTACATTCGTTGAGTCAAGCGACTATGAGTTTGGCGTCGATGACGATGATGTCATCGGGAGTGCGGATGATGCCGAGTCCGAACTCACCGAGGGTGCGCTTGGGGAACTTGCTGGTAACGATGGTTCCCCAATCACTGAGAGTGGTGATGAGGAAGATAAGATCGATGGCACTGAGTACTACTTCGATGGGTCCGGCGGTGCTGCTGTCGTCGTCATCGATACCGAGGATCTTGACAGTGGCCGGTACTTCCTCTCC
>JBKHFN010000236.1:0-2627 GCA_046540195.1 Salinarchaeum sp. | reverse complement strand
GCGATTCCGATGATCCAACTCATCACCGAGCAGGTGGTCGGCGAACCTGCCCACGAGGGCGAGCGGCTGTTTTATTCCTCGCCTGCGGATCCGGTTGACGTTGACCTCTCGACGCTGTACCACCAGAAGACCCTCGAGTCGATGCTCGGCGACATGGGCTATGACCCTGAGCCCATCAATGAGGGCATGGCCGTTATCTACTCTGAACTCGCCGATCACGACTTTACTGGACTGGGCATCTCCTTTGGCGCCGGGATGACCAATGTCTGTCTGTCCTACTACGCCGTTCCGGTTATGAAGTTCTCCATTGCCCGCGGTGGCGACTGGATTGACGAGCAGACGGCAACCGCGACGGGCACGCCCGTCGATAAGGTCACCAGCACGAAGGAGTCGGACTTCGAGCTCGACTTCACGACCGACGTCGGCGGCGTCGAGGGCGCGCTGGCGATCTACTACGAGAATCTCATTGACTACGTCATCGAGAACATTCGCCAAGAGGTCGACGAGGGCGACATTGAGGAAGGGCTTGATGTCCCTGTGGTCGTAACCGGCGGGACCTCAAGTCCCGACGGCTTCGAGGAACTCTTTGAAGATCACCTCAACGATGCCAATCTGCCGTTCTCGATCAGTAGCGTCCAGCGGGCTACTGAGCCGATGTACAGCGTCGCTCGCGGCGCGCTGGTCGCCGCCCGCTCCGAGGAACGCGAGGCGAGCCGCGAAGAGGCCGAAGCGCCCGCTTCCGAGTGACGTTCAGGCGATGAGGGGGATTTTTGTCGCCCCTCATCGAACATTCTCTTACTCGACCGTGTCCCGAAACTGCCCCCGGTGTGGGACGTCAATGAGCACGTACGTCCTTGGCGACGCCGAAGCGGTCGTCTGTGAGTCCTGCGGATACGTTGGCGTCGTCGCGGATCACTCCGGCGAGCCGCGCGAGGTCGAATCCTGGGAGGAGGCTCTCAAGCGGTTCAACAACTGATCGTCCATACCATGCCAACACTCGATGTCACCGACGCGCAACTTGATCGAATCGATGCCCTCAAAGAGGAACTGTCGGACATTCATGGTGGCCCATACGCGACCGTTGAGCGGGATCACGTGCTGACGTACCTGCTGGATCTCGCCGATGCCATTGACGATCCTCATCGGACAATTGATCTCAGCAACGAGGCATCGCTCTCGGCTGATGAGTTTCCGGCTGATCAGCTCACCCAAGCGCTCTCTGAGCGCACCCTCCAGTACAGCGACGGTGAGGACCATGAAGAAATGGACCTGTACACCATGGCGGAGGTGTACGACGTTGAAGGTCGCAGCCAGATGACCAAGGATGAGTTGGTTGACGCACTCGTTACGGCGATCGAAACGCGCTATACCGACCCACTAGCGCCGGTTGACCTGTCGCTGGCAGACCTCCGTGCGTCGGACGACACGGCGTTGACGGACATGGCCGATAACACGTCAGGCGCTGATAACACGCCGGCAGACGCGTCATCAATGGACGAGGCGCCCTCCGGCGAGACGGAATCTGCGGAGACAAGCGCGAAGTCACCGAACACCGGTGGGTCACCCCTGACAGCCAACCTCAGCCTGCTTGAGGAGCATGCCGACAAGTGGCAGGAAGGCGAGGGTGATGCCCGCTATGAGGTCGAACTACCTGATGGAAGTATCGAGACCGCCCGTACACAGGATGATGTCCGAGCGCTGTTGTTCAAGAACTACTGACGGACCAGCCGACAGTCATTACTACGACGATGTGTAGATACACCTCATATGATCGCCCGCCCGCGACAAGACTGTCCAACTGCCTCTGGTTTACACTACAGCCATGAGTGAGGATCGACTGGTCTCAACCTACCGTCGGTATCTCGGCATCCCTGATCGCACCATTGATGTCTACGCCGGGTTCGGACTCTTCTTTGCTGGCCTCGGACTGTGTCTCGCTGGCATTCTGGCATTTCTCTATAGTGCGACGCTTCCAGATGGCGCCATGCCGACCTACGGTGTGCGTGAGATTGCAGCCGTGATGGCGGCGATCGGTCTTCCAGCCCTGCTGACCAGCGTGGTGGTGTTGTTGCCGGTTGATCGACGGACGATTGCGGTCGCCGGCGTCGGGACGTTCGTGACTATTGTTGCCACAACGCTGTTCGTGTGGGCCTACCCGACTGACTGGAACGTTGCGACCCCCCCGGACTACAGCGCCTTGGGCGTGGGCATCTATGCAGTTGGGTTCGTCCTCGTCGTCGCGGGGACAGGGGCGGCCCTAGTTGCTCAGTACATCGAACGGGCGACCCCTGTCAAGGAAATACCCGATGACACGACCGAGGAGTCGGTCAGCGACGCGGATGTGCAGGCCGATATTGATCAAGCACTTGAAGGCACAGAGTTCTCCGTTCAGGGCGGTCGGATCGGCCAGGAACGACGCCTGGAGTTTGATACCACGGTTGACGACTTCGAGACGAACGTCTCCTCGGCCGCCGCGACGACACACACCACCGATGAATCGGTTGATGAGACAGTCTCTCAACTGCACAACGTCAAGGGCCCAGATAACCAGGTGCGAAGCGAGGAAACAACCGACGCACAGGTTGATGCTCTCGCAGAGGTGCGTGAACACGAGTCTACCTCCGAAG
>JBKHFN010000235.1:0-2637 GCA_046540195.1 Salinarchaeum sp. | reverse complement strand
GGGCTTATTGACTGCTTTGCAGTGAACGTGTTTCGCTGAGTTATGCAAGAGCCAATACCGTATTCTGAGTATCTCCTCGATATGGGTTCACGTCCCGTTCCACCACCAATTCCGCCGGACGATCAAGCGGCGTGGTACGCGCCGGCCGTTCGGTCACAGGTCGAACTCTACCCGGGCGTCATTGCGACGATTGAGGCCACCGGCACCGGATTTCGCTACCGCGTTCGCGAACCGCCGGTAGGCGCCGATCAATCACGCCTCGATACATTGATCGATCGCATCGAATCCGATCGCCAGCGACGACCACTAACTCGAGACGGCGTTCGAGAGGCGCTTTGTGCCGGACTCGACGGCGCGACCGCGACGGTGGTTAATGACATCGACGGAACGCCCGACCACCAGCGGCGACTCCGGTATCACCTCCTCCGGGCGACAGTAGGGCTCGAATCAGTGACACCGCTGGCCCTCGACGGACGCATTACCGTCGCTGACGTGGCGGCCGATCCGGTGGTTGTCCACACAGCGCGGTTCGCGCCAATCGAAACACCGTACGCGCCGTCGACCCCGCACCTTGATCGAGCCGTCGCACAGCGTCACAAACGATACACTGTCTCCTTTGCGGGCGTCGATGTTCCGGTCGTCATCTACCGGGATGCGCGGATCGGCGGGGATGCCTTTGCGGTCAAGTATGCTGCTTTAGAGCCGACGCTAGGGCCGGCGGAGGCGGCACTCGTTGAGGCCTGTAAGGAACAGATCTGGGACGGCGGAGCTGACAGTCTAGACAACCGACAGGCATTCATCGAGACCCGGGCACGCGCGTTCTTCGAGCGGCAGTCCAGACAGGGCGGACTCTGTGGAACGCTTCAAGACCGCATGAAGAAGATGCTCGGAAGCGATCCAACCGAAGCCCACCGGCGAGAGGACCGTACCGACGCACTAGTGTACCACGTGCTGCGCGAGTTCGTCGGGGAAGGACCGCTGACGATTCCGATTCGAGATCCCCACCTCGAGGATATCGAAGCCAATCGAACCGACGAGCGCATTAAAGTCGTACCACGGGCTCCGGTTGAGGGCAGGGGACGAATCCCGACGAACCTCGCGTTTACCGACGATCAGGCGTTCATCGATGTCGCGACACAGCTTGCCGCAGCCGACGGAGTGGAACTGACTGCCGCTCAGCCGACGGCACGGGTCAATATTATCCCACCGGGACTACCTGAACACACGACCATCCGGTGTGCGGTGGCGCTCCCGACGGTCAGCGAAGAAGGTCCCTATATCGCGATCCGAAAGCAGGCACCGGAGGCGCTCACGCCCGTCGACCTGATCGATGCCGGGACTCTCTCGGTGGAACTCGTCGCGTTGCTCTGGCAGCTTCTCCAACACCGCTGTGTGGTCTTATTTGCTGGGCCGACCGGAACAGGCAAGACAACCCTCCTGAACGCCCATCTTCCGTTTATCGAGTTTGACAAACGGCCGGTGGCCATCGACGAGGGGGCCCGTGAGGTTACCCTTCCCCACGAGACGGGCGTGGCGCTATCGGCAAGCAATGGTGAATCCACCGAGTCGGGGGCCGGACGGTCAATGGCCCACCTGATCGAGGAGTGTAACTATCTTAATCCGGACATCGAGATCATCGGCGAACTAAATAGTTCGGACAGTTTCGCCAGCTTCGCCACCGCATTGAGTACGGGCCACGGTATCGTCGGGACGACCCACGCCGACGATGTCAGAACATTCGTCCACCGCGTTGTCGAGCAGGGGCTCGCACCCCATCACCTCACCGAGATCGACGTAGTGATTCTCTCGCGCCACTTCGAAGGACAACGGTATGTCGGACAGGCCATCGAATTTCTCGAGACGAATACGTTCGGAGATCGCGAAGGGCGAGTTGAGATCGGTGAAGCAACCATCAACTGGAACGTCATCCTCGAGCGCGATCGACTCGGGAACGTCGAGTTCGCATACACTCATCCGCGGCTTGAGGACACAGGCACCACGGATAGGAGCGGGGGACAGATCGGTGATCGACTCGAAAAGTCGGCATTCGACGAGACGGATGTGACACAACCGACGACGCGCTCCGGTGACGGCCCGGTCTGTATGACACGTGTGTTCCACCGAATCGCCGACCGAACCGACCGGCCGGTACGGGCGGTTGAGGCCGAGTACCACCGCAAGGTGCGATACGTCCGGTATCTGGTTGAGCAGGGTGTTGCCGATTTTGAGTCGCTGTTTGCGTTCCTCGCGGATCTTCAGTCAGACGAGGCGGCGACCGTCGAACGGATCCGCGGGTGAGCGATGAGCGACATCACACTCGGCTGGCGGGCAGCCGGAGGGCGGATTGAGCGGCGCCTCGACACGATCAGTCATCGACTGTTCGGTCATCACGCCACAAGCCCACGACACGATACCGAGCGAGCGGTCTACCGCGGGGCAGGGGTAGAGGTCGATTTCGAGACCTATGTCGCACGGACATACGCAGCATCGTGGGGTGGGGCGGTCGCCGGCGGACTCCTCGGGGGGATAATATGGGGGATATTGGGGGCCGTCCTTACCGGTGCACTCGCGAAGTGGCTCGTTATTGTGCTACGCGGACGGTACCTGCGCTGGAGAGCCGCGGCGCGACAGGCAGAG
>JBKHFN010000234.1:0-2646 GCA_046540195.1 Salinarchaeum sp. | reverse complement strand
GACATCAGGATCGACGACGACGACGACGCCACGCGGGTCCTCGAAGCGGTCGCCCGTGCCCTCGATCAGGTCGCGTGAGCCACCGGTATCGGCCGGCTTTTGCCCATTCAAGACGAATCGGTCGCATGGACGAGACGGCGAGGAGGGCCGAGCTTGCGTTGCTGCTTGAGGCGACAGCAGCGCCGACGCCGGGAAACGTCTCGCGAGAGCGTGACCTTCCGGATCTGTCGCTCACACAGTTTCTCGCCGGGAGCGTTGGAGCCCGAGCCGGACTCGCCGACGCGGCAGCCGGGCGACCGATCGGTGCCGCCTTTGAGCACGCCGTCGCCGGCATGGCCGAGCAGTCCAAAACGAACACGCAGTTTGGCGCGCTGATGCTTCTGACGCCGTTGGTTGCGGCCGCCGGACGGGAGCAGCACCAACTGACACCGGCAGGAGCGCGTGCCATCGTCGCCGAGACAACGGTTGCGGATGCCGTTGCGTTTTACCGGGCGTTTGATCACGTTGATGTTCGCGTTCCGGACCCTCCAGTCGGGTCGGCGATCCCGGATGTCGCTGAAGGGAGCGCCGCGGAACCGGTGCTCAAAGAGCACGATCTAACCCTCGACGCCGTGTTACAGCCGGCGGCAACGCGGGGTGGCGTCGCAAGTGAACTCGTCGGAGGCTTCGGTCGGACGTTTGCCGCCGCCGATCAACTCGCGAGCACCACAGGGTCACTACCGGCACGGGCGGCGGCCGTCCATCTTGAACTACTGGCAGCAGAGCCCGACCCGCTGATCGCGACCGCTCACGGTGCGGCCATCGCCAATACGGTTTGCGACCGTGCGGCCGCACTGACTGCGGACCCCGATCGTCTCGTCGCGGCGCTCGATGGCGCCGACATAGACGAGATCGATACCGATGCAATCGACCGCTTCGCTGAGGAGCTCGTCGAGCGCGGGATCAATCCAGGGGCGACCGCCGATCTGCTCGCCGGCGGACTCTTCGTCGCGCTTGAACGCAAAGAGGTGAGTCTCTGATGGACCGTCCGGCTGGGAGGGATCGCCGTGATCCAGACGGCCGAGGGTGGCCGGTGGCGTTCAGCGGGGTGACCGAGACGATCGTTGCGACCCCCAACGATGATGGAGGTTGGAATCAGGCAGCCTTCGGCGTCCATGCTGGCGATCCACCGTGGGGACGGTCCTGGGGTGAGACAACGACACATCAAAATCTCACCCGGGCCGGCACGGGGGTCATGCAGTTTCCAACTGACCCCGTTGCCGTTGTTGAGGCGGCCCTCGGGACGTACGTCACCGACGGTCCCGTGCTCACCACGGCCGCCGCTTGGGTCTCCGTCGAGGCGACGGTGAGAGATCGTGGGACTGAGGGCGGAACCACGTGGACCGAGTGGGTGCTGACCCCGGGGAATCACGGGGTCCGGGAGCGAACCGTTCCAACGCTCCGGCGCGCCCGAACAGCTGTCATTGAGGCGGCCGTCGCCGCCTCGCGGTTGGATGTCGACGCGTACGACCACGGACAGCTTAAAGTGGTGCTCAATCGGGCCGCAGCAACCGTCGACCGGACTGGCACCGAACGCGAACGGGCTGCGATTGATCGGATTGCCGCTCTGATCGACTGGACGCCGGCGTGAGCGGCGACCGCCAGCGTTTTGTCCCTGTTAGAGGGAGTTTTTGTCGATGGCCGCGCCCGACCCCGACTCGGTCTGTGTGCTGATTCCGACGCTGAACGAGGCGGCGACCATTGAAGAGGTCACTGCGGGGTTCCGGGCCGAGGGGTACGACAACATTCTCGTGATCGATGGCGGGTCAACCGACGACACACAGGCACTGGCGGCTGATGCCGGAGCACGCGTCCGCGAGCAGTCCGGGACGGGAAAGGGACAGGCCGTCCAAGAGGCGATGCGGTACATCGAGGCGCGCTTCGTGTTGATGACCGACGGCGACGGAACCTACCGGTCAGCAGATGCCGACCGGATGCTTGAGCCGCTCGTCGATGGGCGGGCCAATCACGTGATCGGCAACCGCTTTGCGGACATGCAGCCGGGGGCGATGACCCGGCTCAATCAGGTTGGCAACCGGCTGATCAACGGGGCCTACCGATTCATCCATCGCCGAGACCATCACGATATCCTCAGCGGCTACCGAGCGTTTACCCGTGAGTCCTTCGAGCGACTTGATCTCTCAGCGGAAGGGTTCGGCATCGAGACCGAACTTGCCGTTGAGTGTGTTCGCGAGGGCATCGAGACCGTCGAGGTGCCGATCACATACCGGCCACGGCCGGAGGATTCACAGACCAATCTCCGGCCGGTTCGCGACGGCGGGATCATCATCTTCACCCTCTACCGACTGGCAAAGACGAACAACCCACTGTTTTACTTCGGAAGTTTTGGCGTCCTCGCACTAGTAATGGGCCTCGGCGTCGGGGCCTACGTCGGCCACCAGTGGATTGTCTACCGGGTTCCCCACGAGATCCTCGCATTGGTGTCCGCCGCGGGCATCCTCTTGGGGGTCCAGTTGATCATGTTTGGGGTACTCTCAGACATGATCGTCTCGCTCCATCGCGATCAGCGACGGCGGATTGACCGGCTCGAACGGCGACGTGATCGCAAGTGATCAGAGAACGCCCATCGCGGTGAGCCGCTCGGGG
>JBKHFN010000233.1:0-2657 GCA_046540195.1 Salinarchaeum sp. | reverse complement strand
ACGGTTGGTGTACATATCGCCGTACGCGATGACGACCGTCGGGGTTGCCGTCTTCTGCTGGATCGTTGCGGCCTGTGAAGGGTCGCCGGCAAAGAAGATCACGTCTGGATCGGCCTGCGCGATCAACTCGGGATCACCGCCCCAGCTGGGGCCGACCGAGGGAAGCGACGTGAAGGTCGTCCCGTGAGCGATCGTGTAGGGCCGGACCATCGACGCGTCCGTGGCAATCTCTTCGACACCCGCGAGCCGGCCGGCGAGACCCATGTAGCTGAGATACCGGAGCGTGCCGCCACCGAGGCCCACGACCGACGACACCACGGCAGGAAGAGAGACCCGACGGCCGGCCATGTCCTCAATCGTGCGCTCGTCCGCGCTGCCCCGACCCAGAGGCGTCGCACACCCGGCAACGCTCATCGTCAGGGCCGCAATCCCGGTGGCGCCCGCCGCTTGGAGCACGCGGCGACGAGACCGTGATCTGCGCCTTGATCGCATCGGTGGACGGGGATCGACCGGGCGGGATCAATACAATTGCGGTTGAAGTAGCCAAACTCTACTTGCGTAACGGACAATCGGCACACCCCCCAGTCGGAAAGGCCGGCAGTTGCACATCGGCAGAATCGGACGCCAGCGCGACGGTCGCTCGGTACAGGGAAAGAGGGACTCCTCCTCGGCGACGGCTAACGGCGGGGGCCACACCACCCTCTCCTCGACGATCGAATCCGTCAGGATGAGCGAAGGAGGGGTCGGTTACACCGTAAGCGTTGAGCCCACACCGACGGACGCAAACGCGTCAGGGAAGCGCTGAGCAAAGATTCGTTCGGCGTCGGCACCCGTGCAGTGGGTCCCGGCGAAGAGTTCGAGTTGGCCCTCAAGATCGTCAGCGATCTGGTGGACCGTCTCATCGTCGAAGGCAATGAGGTGAGTGCCACCGATGACCGCCCGGACCTCCTTTTCAAACTCCGACTCGGCGTATTCGATGGTGTTCTGCAGGCCGGCATGGCCACACCCTAACACCAGTGCGAGACCGTCATCGCGGTCGACGACGAGCGCCTGGTCATCACGAACGGGATCGTCCTCAAGCGTTTCGTCCGCTTCGATCATCCCGATCGCGGCGTCAGGATGGGGACGAGGAATCTCGCCGAGGGCATAGATGTCCTCAGCCACCTCAACGGGATCGGTATGCTCGACGATGGTCGCCTGATCGGCGATCGTCTCCCGGGTGTACGGCAGCCCGATCTCGCGACGTCGGCCGTCGTGATCGAGGCGGCGGCGCGTCCATACCGATGGATGACAGTACAGCGTCGGATCATCAAGTCGTCCAAGGGCGTCCGGGAGACCGCCGGTGTGATCGTAGTGCGAGTGGCTCAACACGACCGTCTCGAAGTCGAAGTCAACACCCATTCGAGCAGCGTTCTCGGGGACGATCCCAGTCTGTCCAGTGTCGAACAAGACATCACCAACGGCGGCCGCAAACCCCCACTCACCGCGTAGACCTTTCGGTGCAAGCGCTGCGACACGGTTGTCCGCAAGGATCGATATCTTGACCATGGAATGCAATACTCACATTGTCGCTTAGTCGTTTCGGCGGGACAACACACGCATATGGACACGACCGTTACCCTCCAGCGGGCCGAAGACACGCGTCCTTGGTCGCGGAGTTAGCAAGTAGAAATGATTTTGTAATAGCGGCCCAATACAAAGAACCTGTATGAGACTGGTTGATGCACCACAGCGGCTGCTGGCAGCGTCTGAACCCGGCTATGGCCCACCACGTGCGTACCGATGATCGGAACGTTCCTCAAGTCGGTTAAGGATCATCTTATTTTCGTCGTCGTCGCCTCCCTCGTGACCGGATTGATCGTCGGGCAACTGATCGGACCCGGCGCCCGGGGCCTCCTGCAGACGGCTGTCCTGCCCGCGCTCTTTTTGATGATCTATCCGATGATGATCAACCTTGACCTCCAGGAGGTAGTGTTGATTAGACAGCACTTCGCGGGCGTCGCGCTCAGCTTGATTGTTAACTTCCTGATCGCACCGGCCGTTGCGGTCGGACTCGTATGGATGTTCTTCGGCAATAGCCCGGCCTACGCGGTTGGTCTGTATCTCATTGCCTTGATCCCCACCTCGGGAATGACCGCCGCGTGGACAGGCCTGGCCGGTGGCGACCTCGAGAACGCGCTTGTCGCAATCGCCGTCAATCTGATCGCCGCCGTCTTTATTCTGCCGCCGTATCTGTCGCTCCTTGTCGGCGGGGCTGTCGAGTTCAACCCGGCCGCTTTGTACCGTCAACTCGCGGTTGTCGTCGCCATCCCGATGGTCGCCGGCAATCTGACACGACGTTGGCTACAGCGCCGGTACGACGAAGCTGGCTTCAAGCGACTGAAGCCACGGTTCGGTGGAATCAGCTCGATCGGCGTGATGCTGATCGTGTTCATTGCGATGGCAATGCGCTCGGAGAGCATCCTCGCCGAACCGGTCACCGCCGCACTGACAATCGTTCCGCTGGTTGCGTTCTATGCGCTTATGCTCGGCGCTGGATCGCTTGTTGGACGGCTTTTCTTGAGTACCGAACAGTCCGTCGCGCTCGTATACTCGACGAGCATGCGCAACCTGTCGATTGCACTTGCCGTTGTTGCCGCCTCACAGGTGCTACCACA
>JBKHFN010000232.1:0-2665 GCA_046540195.1 Salinarchaeum sp. | reverse complement strand
ATATCATTGCAAGACCGAGGATCGACGTTAGCGAGGGCATCGCGGCGTGAATCGCACCGATGATCGCACCGGCGGACAGCGCATGGGCGGTCAACTCGGCGGACATCCGATCAATCGGCAACTGTAGATGGGTGAGTCGGTGGCCAACCTGGTGGCCGACGTAGCCGGCAAGAAAGCCGATTGCAATGCCTAACGCGCCGTATTGGCCGTGCTGGCCGAGGGCCTGGGGAATTAAAAAGAGCGCTGCGCTCGTGACCATCGCGCCGCTGGCGAGACCGTATCCCCAACCCGGTTCCAGCGGATGGTTACTGGTGGCGGCGCGGGCGCCCAAAGGAGCGCCGACAGCCATTGCCGCAAACGCCGTCCAAGAGATAGCGAGCAGCTTCCAGTTGACGCCTACCGCGATGGTTGCCGCCGAGAGGATCACCAGCGCGACGACACCGACCCCACCGACGATCCAGTTGCTCAGGCCGTCCGGAGCTGACCCATTCGTCGCTCGTCGGAAGTATTGTTCTCCGATCACACTACTCTATTAATAATTAAAAGACTGCGCATAATAAGACTTCTGCCGTCGAACCAGGGCAGTCAGGCTTTTGCCGGTCCTTTGCCCAGTCACGGCTATGCCACGGATTACCCGCCGTCGGGCCATTGGCGCTGGTGTTACCGGAATCGCGGCTGTCGGGGGGTATCTGACAGTCGCGAGAGGCGGATCCACAGCCGACGATCCAGCGGCCGTGGGTGCGGGGGCCATGGACGACACGCTCGCGCCACCAACGCTTGGTGACGGCGCCGTCGGCGTTGCTGTATTCACCGACCTTGCCTGTCCGGCTTGTGGGGCGTTCTCCCAGCGTATCACCCCGCAACTGCGATCCGCCCACGTCGCCACCGGTCATATTACCTACGTCCACCGTGACTTCCCGCTTGATGTGCACAAGTGGGCCCGTCCGGTTGCCAACGCTGCTCGCGCGATTCAGGACGAAGCGGGCTCCGCGGCGTTCTGGAGCTTTATCGAAGCGGCGTTTGCTGAGGCGGCGTTCGACCGTGACTCACCGTACTCCTACGATCTGATCGAACGACTCGGCGATCGTATTGCTGACGCTGGGGCGGTTGCCCGCACCGCCGCAGCCGATCGCGCCTATGCCGAGCGGATTGACGCGGACAAGACGCTTGGAGAGCGGCTTGGTGTCCAATAGTGACCCACAGAACTTCTGGGTGAACTGGAACAGAGACTCGGAAGAACGAGGCGCATGAACCGGATACCTTCTAGATGACGTACCCAATACTTCTGTGAACTACTAGGGACACCGACTGTGTTTGTCGACGGTGAGTTGATCTCGACTGACGGTGTCAACAACTGGTCGGACTACTACCGGTCGATTGACGATGCGATCACGGCTCAGCTGTGATCGTCCGCGTCGGTCTCGAACGCTTATACTCCGGCGGGGTCAACTAACAGGTATGTCCGACCGCGCGGCCGCTATTTCCCGCGAAACCGCCGAGACATCAGTTGACGTAACCCTGGAGCTCGACGGGACTGGCCAAACCTCAATCGATACCGGTATCGGCTTTTTCGACCACATGCTCCGTTCGTTCGGCACGCACGGGCTCTTTGATCTCACCGTCGTCTGTGAGGGAGATCTTGAGGTTGACGATCATCACACCGTCGAGGATGTCGGCATCGTCCTCGGCGAAGCCTTTGATGAGGCGCTGGGCGACCGGGCGGGCATCGAGCGGTTTGCCGACCGACGAATTCCACTTGACGAAGCGGTCGGCGACGTCGTGTTGGATCTCTCCGGCCGGCCGCGATTTTATTTCGAGGGAACGTTCTCACAGCCGGCCGTCGGCGAGTTCACCAGTGACATGGCGCGACACTTTGTTGAGTCCTTGGTGATCAACGCCGGCGGGACCTGCCACGCCAGTGTCTCAGGAACGAATGCCCATCACGAGGTTGAGGCGCTATTCAAGGCCACTGCCCGAGCATTCGACGATGCCACCCGCCGCGACGACCGCCGGAGTGCGACGCCGAGTACGAAGGGCGAACTGTAGCATGTTCGAACAAATTATGCAGAAGTTCGAGGGGAGCCCGAGCCAGCAGGCTGTCATCCGGCTGCTCCTCGAACGTGGCTTCTCCGTCAACGAGGAGGGACGTGTCGTCTCCGGTGGTATCGAGATTCCCTATACCGGTATTGCCCGCGAGACTGGCGTCGATCGCCGCGTGGTCGATTCGACCACCGACGCCATTCTTGAAGATGAACAGCTTCGACGGATTTTCACGAACATCTCGCAGGTCCCCAGCCTAATGGACCTCGCCCCCGTGCTTGATCTGACGGTGTTGACGGTCGCCGTGACCGATGCCGGCCATCACGGGATTGTCGCCGAGATCGCCGGGATGCTTGCCGAGCACGAACTCCCGATCCGACAGATCATCACCGAGGACCCGGAGTTCACCGATGCTCCGCGGTTGTATCTCGTGCTTGACGACGAGTTGCCGGGTGGACTGCTCAACGAGCTGAGCAACCTCCCGTACGTCCGGTCGATCGAACTCAAGTGATCGGCGATGGCTGAGGCGTTTCTGACCGTCGCTGGTCGTGGTCAGGCGACCTTCGAGGATCGCGGATCGGAGTTCATCGGACAGGTCACCCCGGTTGCCTCGGTCGATGAGGCC
>JBKHFN010000231.1:0-2683 GCA_046540195.1 Salinarchaeum sp. | reverse complement strand
CGTGAACGTTATGCACGCCGTCGAGATGGTCGCCGATAGCAGTCAGTTCGTGATAGTGGGTCGCAAAGAGTGTCTTCGCCGCAATCTCGTTGTGCAGGTACTCGGTCGTACTCCAGGCGATCGACATTCCGTCGTAGGTGGCGGTCCCACGGCCGACCTCATCGAGGATTACCAGCGACTGATCACTGGCAGCGTGGAGAATCCGTGAGAGTTCCTCCATCTCAACCATGAACGTCGAGCGACCCTGCGCGAGTTCGTCAAGCGCACCGACACGGGTGAAGATCCCATCGACTGGGCCGATTTGAGCCTCGGCAGCAGGAACAAAGCTCCCGATCTGGGCGAGCAAGACGATCAACGCCACCTGCCGCATGTAGGTGGATTTACCGCTCATGTTTGGCCCGGTGACAATGAGGAACCGTCGGTCGTCGTTGAGTTGAGCGTCGTTGGGGACAAATTCGGTGGTGGTCTCGACAACAGGGTGCCGACCCGCCTCAATCGCGATCGGGCCGCCGGGCGATCCAAGCGTCGGTCGCGTCCAGCCGCGATCAGCGGCGTGGGTCGCAAGGCCGGCAAGCGCATCAATCGTCGAGAGAGCCCGTCCGACGGCCTGGAGCAACGCGGCAGCGGCCGCAACCTCCTCGCGGAGGCTCGCAAACAAGTCAGCCTCGATGGCGGCTCGTCGCTGTTCGAGCTCAACGAGTTCGCGCTCACGAGCCTCAAGCTCGTCGGTGACGAACCGTTTTGAGTTCTTGAGCGTCTTGATCTCGCAAAAGTCGTCGGGGACGGCATCGGCCGCGGACTTGCCAACCTGAATATAGTACCCGTCGGTTTTGTTGCGATCGACCGTGACGTGTCTGAGCCCGTGTTCCTCACGGATGGTTGCGGCAAGTGAGTCAAACCACGCCGTCAGTTCGTCGTGGCGTTCAAGGACCGCGTCAAGCGTGTCGTCATAGCCCTCAGCGATCACCGGTCCGTCGGCCGGCGATCCGGCCGGCTCCGACCGGAGAGCCGTCTCAAGGGTATCCCGGAGTGTCGCAGCACGCTCGTGATCAGGGCGGTCAATGATATGCGACAGCGGCGACGACGCCAATTGATCGTCGGCGGCGATAACCTCGGCCACGGTCGGCAGCACGGCCAGGGTCTCGCGCACCCGCAGGAGATCATTCGGACCAGCACTCCCATGGGCGGCCTTGCTCGCCAGCCGGGGCAGATCATAGGCGGCCGATAGTCGCTCGCGGAGTTGCTCGCGGGCAAGCGCCCGGTTGGTAAGGGCCTCAACCGCATCGAGTCGCTCCTTTAACTGGTCGCGATCACGCGTTGGGCGGAGCAACCACTCCTGGAGACGACGACGACCAACACTCGTGACCGTGCGATCAATGCTCGCGAACAACGAGCCATCGGTCCCCCCCTGCATGGTTTCGGTCAGTTCGAGGTTGCGCCGGGTGGTGGCATCAAGCGTGACCTGATCATCTCCTCTAGCGCGCTGGAGGCGGGTGAATGAGGCGAGTACGCCAGCACCGGTCTCAGCGATGTATCCGAGTACCGCACCGCCGGCTTGGACGGCCGGGCCGGTTCGCTTGAGTCCGAGGCTCTCAATCGCCCCCGTACCGAAGTGGCCTGCGAGGGTGTGTCGGGCCTGCCCGGGGGCAAATGCGTCGGTATCGTGGAGCGTGACCGTCGCCGTGAGATCATCGTGAAAGCGCCGGACGAGCGTGTCGTCGTTTCGGACCGCCGGGCCAGGCAGGAGTTCGACAGGGTCGAACCGGTAGAGTTCAGAGAGAAGGGTATCGATGTCTTCGGCCGTCGTCACATAGAACTGACCAGTAGTAACGTCCGCGAAGGCAAGTCCATAGACATCGGCATCAACCACCGCCGCAAGGTATCGGGCGTCGGCGTCGGTCGCCTCCACAAGGGTACCTGGGGAGACCACCCGATCAAGTTCGCGGACGTGTCCGTCATCGGTTTCGGTCTGTTCAGCGACCGCCACCCGGTAGCCGCGTTCGACCAGCGCGGTGAGATACGGCGTCAGGTCATCAACGGGAACACCTGCCATCGGGTAAGACTCACCACCGGCGGACTTCTGTGAGATTTTTAAATCGAGTTCGTCGGCCACCGTCTCGGCGTCCGACCCAAAGAACTCATAGAAGTCACCAACCTGCATGGCCAGCAGGTCGGCGTCGGTCGTGTTACTAAGATCAAAGAACTCACCGACGATCCCCTGTGCCATATCCGAGGGGGAATCGATGGGTGAATAAAATCCTTGAGTTCCGCGTGCGACCGCGTTGATCAGCAACGATTACCGAGAATTCCGGGCAAACGTGGCGGACAACGCGGTCCTGGTAAGCAACGTTTAACCGGATGCTCGCGAATCTCCGGGATATGACACCACCGAATCGACGAACATGCCTCAAGGCGATCGGGACGGTAACGGTCGCTGGAGGCCTCGCGGGCTGTTCGAGTAATACAGACGAGGGGGATACGGATGACAACCAGACCACAGACAACGGGAACACAAGCACCGATAGCGACGACCCGCTCACCGCAGTAGTTCCGGGGACTGCACCGGGGTTTGCGCCGTTCGAGATGAACCGTGATGGTGAACTCGTCGGATTCGACATTGACCTGCTGATAGTGATTAGGCAAGTTATTTACCGAAGTACTCAATACAGTCGGTAATGGGTCG
>JBKHFN010000230.1:0-2718 GCA_046540195.1 Salinarchaeum sp. | reverse complement strand
GGTACCTCCACGAGGCAGCGACGATGATCGAAACCAATTACGACGGGACTGTGCCGTCGGACCCGGCAGAACTGCAGGAACTCCCGGGCGTTGGGCCGTACACTGCTAACGCAGTCGCGAGTTTTGCGTTCAACAACGGCGGACCAGTGGTCGACACGAACGTCAAGCGCGTTCTCTATCGTCTTCGCGAGGACCTCCGTGAGGAGGAGCAACCGGACTTCGAGGCGGCCGCCGCGGCCGTGTTTCCGGGAGACCAGTCGCGGACCTGGAACAACGCGATCATGGAACTCGGCGGCGTCGTCTGCCAGAAGACCCCACGGTGTGACGAGCAGGGTTGTCCCTGGCGAGAGTGGTGTCACGCCTATCAGGCGGGCGATTTCACCGCACCCGACGTGCCGACCCAGCCCGACTTCGAGGGATCGCGTCGGCAGTTTCGCGGCCGAGTGCTCGCTGCACTCCGAGAGCATGGTCCACTCACACTTGATCGGCTCGGCCCCCGCGTTCGTGTTGATTATGCCCCCGAAAGTGCTGGCGAGGGCAGCCGCGAGTGGCTCGCCGACCTCGTTGAGGACCTAGCCGCGGACGGACTTGTGACCGTTGAGGACAGAACGGTTCGACTACAGCGTTGAGTTGATGGCGGTGTGTACTCTTGTCCTGAGACCGATCGATCGACATAGTCAACACGCATGTCATCGGGATTGCCGGGAGTTTGCGCGATTGGAGTCACATGCGAACCGCGCTCAAGCAGGCCTTTGACGAAAGTGAACAGGCAGGAGGATCGACAGAGCGATTTGATTTGCGGAGCTTTGAGCTGCCGGTCTACCACGACTCGTACGCATCGCCGCTCAAGACGGTACTCGACTACTGCGGGTTCGAGGAGACGACGGTCGGGCTGTTGGCGGTCGCCGGCGGTGGCTTCCCTGGCGCCGCACTCAAGCACCTTCGATCGGTCTGTCGGACGCTTAACGCGTGGGTCCTCCCGCATCAGATTGCGATCCTTAATGTTCGGTCCGTCGTTGAGGCGGGGATAATCGCCGATGATAACCTCGCCGAGCGTACGCGCGAACTCGGACAGCAGGCGGTCCAATACGTCGATATCAACCCGGACTCGGTCGCACGTGAGAAGCGGCCGACTGCCGACCCGAACAGTTAGGCACACAACCGTTTTGCCATCACGGCCCCACTCGAGGCTATGGTGTTCGCCCGGCACGCAACCGGCCCCACGGCCGATCTGCGCGCCCTCCTCTCGCAGGTCCATCCGGTATTCATGTTGCCGCCAGTCGCCGCGTCGCTGTTCGGTGCGGTGACGGCGGTGGGGGCCGCGTGGGATCTCACCGTCGCGACGGGCCACGTCGTAGCGGTGTTTCTCGCGGTGTATACCGCTCACCTGAAAGACGGATACGTCGACTTCTACGTGCGCAGCGAGGATGACGATCACCCGCTGACGCGACGTGGCGTGTGGATTGCCATCGTCGGCGCTACCCTCGGGTTCGGTGGCTGTCTACTGCTCCTTGGAATACGAGGTGGGCTGGGAACAGTCGCGATCACGGCCCCGCTGTGGGCGATCGGATTTCTCCACGCCCCACAGCTCGACACCCATCCCGTGACGACAACGCTCGGGTATCCCCTCGGCATCGCACTCGCCATCCTCGGTGGCCACTACGTTCAGGCCAATACGCTTTCTGTCGGTGTCGTGGGGTTCGCGACGGTCTTCTTGCTCGTGCTCACCGGAGTGAAGATCATCGACGACGAGCAGGACTATACGTACGACCGGTCGATCGAGAAGCGGACTGTCTCGGTGGTGCTCGGTCGACGGCTCGCTCGTTACCTCGCAATGGGACTGTTCGGGGCCGGCTTGAGCCTGTTACTCGTCGGCGGGATCATCGGACTGTTTCCGCCGGGCGTCCCCGTCGCAGCAGTCGTCTTCGGACTGGTTGCGGCACTCGCGCTTCGGCGGCCACCAACGGTCGCGACGATGCTGCTTGTTCGTGGCGCATACCTGTTTCTGGCTGTGTTGGTCGCTGTTGTCTGGCTCCAGCCGCTGTCTTAGCTTCGCCAGTAAGCCGGTGACAGCAACACCAGCACGGGGAAGATTTCGATCCGGCCGATCCACATGGCGATTATCATCGCGATTTTGGTCGTCGTCGGGAACACGTCGTAGGTGCCAAACGGTCCGGCAGGGCCGAATGCCGGACCGATATTGAGGAACGTCGACGCCGCCGCCCCAAGGGCATCAAAGGCGGTGATCGAGAGATCGGCTCGAGCGCCGTCAACCGCGATGACTGTCGTGGTTACAACGACGCCGATGATAGCCAATAACACATACCCATAGATGTCGCGGACCGCTGTTTCATCGACAGAGTCACCAGCGATTCGCACCGGTCGGATAGCCTCTGGGTGGACAGCCGTGAATAGATCGCGGCGGAATGATTTGAGGATCATCAACCACCGTACGGACTTGATCGAACAGGTCGTCGAACCGGCCATCCCGCCGAGGAACATCCCCACGAACAGGAAAAACTGCGCGAAGGCCGTCCACTCGGTGTAATCGGCGTTGGCATAGCCCGTTGTAGTAACAATCGAGACGACATTGAACAGGCCGTGCCGGATCGTCGTCTCAACCGAGTCGGTTGGACCGGCGAGAAACAGGATCACAACGACGAGGCCGGCAAGGACGCCGATTGACCCGAGGTAAAACCGGAGTTCTTCGCTTTTTCG
>JBKHFN010000229.1:0-2722 GCA_046540195.1 Salinarchaeum sp. | reverse complement strand
TAGAACTCTCCCCAAGCCCCTCAGTCTGACCGCGATCGGTTCTGGGGCTGGGGCGAGTGGTCCGTCTCGGTGATCCGACGGCGGAGCGCGCCGAGATCGACGCTCTTGGACCCGATGACGCCGAATCCAATCGCAATTGTCAGAAAGCCGGCGATCGTCGTCGGCGCCGTTGATTCACCCAGCAGCACGATCCCACCCAGCGTCGAGACCACGGGGACAGCGTAGAACACCAGGTTGGCCCGGATCGGCCCAGCGGTGTCAAGCAACGCAAAGTACGCAATGTACGCGAAGACCCCGGCGATTACCGCCACGTACGCCAGCGCGAGGATCCCCGCGGGCGCCCAGGTGATCGCCGCGGGTGACTCACCAGCTGCGATGGCAAGGACGTGGGAGATGGCCGCCGCAAGCAGGAGGCCCCACGCGATCCGGACGGTACTCGAGAGGGTCGCCTCTGCCCGGCGGATCAACACGGCACCAGTTGCAGCACTGAACGCACCGGCAAAGATGATTGCCCGGCCCGACGCTGTCCCGCCGGTGAGCATCGCCGGATCGGGATTGATGACGAGCACAACGCCCGCCAGCCCGACAAGCAGTCCAAGCGTCTCCCGACGTGAGATACGCGTCGCCGGCAGGAGGACGGCGGCGACGACGGGCGTGAGGATCGGGATTAGGCTGAACAACACGGCGCCGACGGCACTGGTAGTGTGTTGCTGGCCGACAAACAGGAGAGCGTTCGCGAGACCGATCACGAAGCCGCCGGTGGCGACGATCCCGAGCCAGTCGCCGCGACTCCGGGGCCACAGTGCCGACGGCGAGTGAGTTGCCAGCACGTACCCACCCAAGAGGAGTGCCGCGATATCAAAGCGGAGGGCGACGAACGTCAGCGGGGGAAAGTACGCCAGACCGGCCTTCGCGGCGACGAACGTCCCACCAAAGAAGACGGCGACGACCGCAAACAGGCCGAGTGACCGACGGTCCATCAGGGCAACACCTCCGTGCGTGAACGGCGACTGATCACACCAATACAAAGGGGCTAGACCCCTATGAGTCCGCTCAGAAACTGTTGCATCGTCGCATTCGGGTCCCATGGCTCGCAACCCCTGCTGGTCGTGTGAGCCTTGCACGGGGTGCAACGGTTGCAACGGTAGCAAAAACGTTCACGCAGTTGTGGATGGGATGATGCCGACTACTCGGTGGCTATTTAGATGACTCCGTTCCGGCGCGTTCTCTCAACCAAGACGTGAGCGTGACTCTCCTGAGCGCCGTGTCACACTCTACGACTCCAAATTAGACCGAGATTCGGAGCCCCGTCTGAATGACGTCTTCTGCCAGCATCGAACGACGGGTGGCCCCTATCCGGTTATGCCGGCCAGACTAAACCTCTGGAGTCCCTACAGCTGAGGCCGTGGTGAGGAGGTTACTTTCCGAGGAGCCCAGGCGTCCGCAGATCGTGTGCGACGGCTACCGCCTCCGGGAGGCGGTGTCCCTGATGGACAACAGCACCATCGTCAAGGACGACAAACCGGTCGGCAACCGCACGGGCAAACGCGACATGGTGGGTCGCCAGCACAACGGTTCGTCCAGCGTCGGTCATGTGATCGATTCGCTGTGCAACAGCCCGACAGCCGGCCCCATCAAGGCTGGTCGTCGGTTCGTCTAAAAGCACGTAGGCCGGATCAAGAACAAGCACATCCGCAAGCGCGACGCGCTGTTTTTCACCGCCACTGAGTGCCGTACACGGCCGATCAGCGAGATCCGTCAACGCGAAACGATCAAGGATCTGAGTTACGCGTTCTGACAGCGTCGGTTCCTCAATCCCGGCGTTTACCAACCCAAACGCGATATCTTCGCGAACGGTCGGGGCAACAAACTGGTTTTCGGGACGCTGGAAGACCAAGCCGACCTTACGATGGAGGGAGTCCGGATCGGCGTCGGCGACCGACTGTTCATCGACGGTGATCGCTCCGGTCGTGGGGTCACGGAGTCCAGTACAGGTGCGCAGAAGTGTTGATTTCCCGGCGCCGTTTGGCCCCAGAAGGGCGGTAACGGTCTCCTCTGGGACGGTCATATTGACGCCGTCAAGCACTCGCTTGCCATCGCGTTCGACGACGAGATCAGCAATCCGGATCACGGGCCCACCCCGGCGAGGAGTAATGCTGCGAGGACGATAACAGCGTCCCGGTGGCCGGCGCTATCGACCGTTGGAGTCGGCATTGCGCCGGTATACCCGCGTGTTCGCATCGCTGCATCAAGCTTCTCGACCCGATCAAGGGCAACCGGGAACAGCGACACGCCGACGTGCGTGGTGGTCCGAAGGGTCGCCCGGCGATCGGTGAATCCTAACCGTGCGCTGGCAGCGGTATAGCGCTGCACAGCGATGGTCAACAGCACCTGCACACTGCGGTAGGTGAGCAGCGCGATCTCGATTGCCGGCTGAGGAATCCGGAGACGGGACAGCGCGCCAACGACCTGTGGCACTGGAGTAGTGACGACGAGATACACGAGGATGGCTGTCGCCGCGATTGATCGCACTCCGACACGCAGAGCGCGGTCAACGCCGGCCCCGGTGACGGCGAGTGGGCCAACGTGTACCAGTGGAGTCCCATTAGTTGTCACGAGCAGAACGGCGATACCGGGGACAAGGAAAGAAGCAGGAACCCCAAAGACCCGAAGATAGCCGCGCGTCGCATCGATGCCGAGCCCAACAAAGACTGCCAGCGCT
>JBKHFN010000228.1:0-2732 GCA_046540195.1 Salinarchaeum sp. | reverse complement strand
GGGGAGAGGTCTGCACGCAACCTGCGTGCACGATACTGTCGCGGTTACCCCGACTTAAATCGCATGAAGTAGGCCGCATTCCCCGCCACCGTCCGACGCTCAGATGACACCGGTCTCATGGGCGAGTTCACGGGCGGCCGATCGTTCGAGGCCATCGCCAAGAATGGTGTACCGGTCGCGGATGGTGTGGGCCGTCGCGAGCGCCTCGATGATGTCCTCGGGATCGATCCCGAGTTCGGCGGCTGTCGTTGGGGCATCAATACTCTCAAGGGCGGCCCGGATATTCCGCCACATCCCGCGATCGCCGCTGTGGAGATACGCCATCATGACCGATCCAACGCCAACCTGGTGGCCGTGGAGGGCGGCCCCGGGGGCGATCTGATCAAGCCGGTGTGAAAAGAGGTGTTCAGCCCCACTCGCTGGCCGTGAGGACCCCGCGATTGACATGGCAACTCCTGAGGAGACCAGCGCCTTGACGACCACCCAGGCGGATTCCTCAAGGCCCGGGAGGATCGAGTCGGCCGTATCGACCAACATCTCGGCGGTCATCTCTGAGAGGGCGGCGGCGTACTTCGAGAAAGGCACGCCCTTCAGTCGGTGGGCAAGCCGCCAGTCGGCAACGGCGGTGTAGTTGCTGATGATGTCAGCTGAGCCGGCAGTGGTTAACTCCCAGGGGGCCTCTGCAAGAATGGTCGTATCAGCGATGACCGCCAGCGGCGGGTCGGCGGCAACGCTGTGTCGAACGTCGCCGTCAGGAACTGACGCCCGACCACTGACGATGCCGTCGTGGCTGGCGGCTGTTGGAATCGAGACGAAGCCACGGTGGAGGTCCGCAGCCGCGAGTTTCGCGATATCGATCGGTTTGCCACCGCCGACGCCAAGCAGATATCCTGGGTCGATATCACGAGCCTGGTCAATAACACGCTCGACGGAGTCACGCGAGGCGGTTTCAATCTCGACGATTACCGGATCGACACCCTCGGCGACAAAGTCCTCGGCGATCCGGTCGGCGGCGACGGCCCGTGGTGTAGGACTGGTGACGATCAGCGGCTGTCCATGCAGGTGTAACTCCTCGATGGCGTCAACAGTCCGATCGAGGACGCCGTGGCCGACGAGGACGTTCCGCGGGAGGCGGATCCACGACGATTTATCGAACATATTCAGACATAGACGGGCAACCGGGAAAACGGTTGTTTACTAGCGGTGGTTTCAGTATGTTTTCGCGAAATAAGCCGTTTCGACCGCCGGATCGCCACAGATCGCACACGTATCATCACGCGGGGCGGTCTCTGGATCCGACGGGACCATGACGATTTCCGCGGCAATCTCATCTTTGATGACCGTCTCACAGGCCTCATCGCCACACCATGGCGCCTTCACATAGCCACCGTACTGACCGATGGTTCCGAGGATCTCCTCAGGACTGTCGGCCGTACGAATGTTGGTATCAAGCGTCTCAGCGGCGGCGGCATAGAGCTTGTCGTAAACGGTCTCAAGCGCCGTCTCAGTGGCCGTGACAATCGAGTCCCGGTCGGCCTCCTCCTCGGCTCCATCGGGCCGGTGGACGAGTGTCGCCGCGTCCTCTTCGACCTCAGCAGGACCGACCTCAATCCGAAGAGGAACGCCGTGGAGTTCGTGTTCGTTGAACTTGAAGCCGGGATTGCGCTCCTCGCGGTCGTCAACCTCAACGCGGATATCGGCCGCCTCAAGCCTCGTCGCGAGCGACTCGGCGTAGTCTAAGACGGCGGTCTTGGTGTCGGCCTGCCAGATCGGGACAATGACGACCTGGGTCGGTGCGACCGTCGGAGGAAGGACAAGCCCCTGATCATCTCCGTGGGTCATAATCAGGGCCCCGAGCGCGCGCCAGGAGAGCCCCCAGGAGGTCGTGTGCGCCAGTCGGGTATCCTCGTCCTCGTCGGCGTAGGTGATATCGAAGGCTTCTGCGAAGGTCGTGCCGAGGTAGTGGCTGGTACCGGCCTGGACAGACTTGCCGTCAGGCATCAGCGCCTCAACGGTCATTGTGGTCTCCGCACCTGGGAACTTGTCATGCTCGGGCTTGCGCCCGCGCAGTACCGGGATCGCCAGTACCTCCTCATAGAGTCGCTCGTACTGTGCAAGTCGGAGTTCGGTCTCTTCGCGGGCGGTCGACTCGTCGTGGTGAGCGGTATGTCCCTCCTGCCAGTGGAACTCCTTTGTCCGGAAGAACGGTTTAGTCTCGGTCGCCTCCCAGCGGACAACACTACACCACTGGTTGAGACGCATCGGGAGATCACGGTGGCTACGGATCCACTGGGCGAGAAACGGCGCAATAATCGACTCACTGGTCGGCCGGACAGCCAGTCGCTCCTCAAGTTCCTCGTGGCCGCCGTGGGTGACCCAGGCCACCTCGGGGTCGAACCCCTCAACGACGTGCTTCTCTCGTTCGAGGTAAGATTCCGGAATAAACAACGGAAAGTAGGCGTTGGTCACGCCGGTCTCTTTGAACCAGCCATCAAGTCGGTCCTGGAGGGCCTCCCAGAGCGCCCATCCACGGGGGCGGGTGACGATGAATCCGCCCGTCGGCGCGTAGTCCGCCACCTCCGCCTTCTGTACCACCTCGGCGTACCACTCGCCCGTGTTGTGCGTCTTGGACTCGGTGATCCCGAGTTCCTGATCCGGTTCCTGCTCGCTCATACCCCTCCCTCTACCCGCCAGCAATAAACCAATGCTGTTTGTCGTTCCCGACTCTTTCT
>JBKHFN010000227.1:0-2733 GCA_046540195.1 Salinarchaeum sp. | reverse complement strand
TGACCGTCTGGGCGATCACCCGATAGAGGTAGCCGTTGACAAAAATCACTGGGACCAACAGGACTGAGAAAAATGACAGTACACCGCCGATGATCAGCCGTCCGACCCACTCCCCACGAAACGGATAGCTTAGTCCGTCCTCAAGCATCGTAACGGCCGTTCGAGTGCATTCCATTAAGTGGTTGTGGTGATATTAGATATCTGATAGCACCTGCCTGAAGCAGCGGAGTGGTTTAAGTACTCCCGACGTGTAGCGACGCTGATGGACGATCGCGGTCAGAGCGTGCTGCTCGGGGCGGTGTTGCTGTTTGGCATTCTCATCATCGCGTTTGCGGGCTATCAGGCCTACCAGATCCCAGATCAGAACGCCCAGACGGAGTTTCGACATCTTGAGGCGGTCAAGGACGACATGGTTGATCTTCGGGCGGCCGTTCTCGATGCGGCCGAGGAGACAGTAACGCTCGCCAACGGACAGACGGCGCGGGATCACTTTGCGACAATCACGCTTGGAACCCAGTACCGCGAACGCATCTTCGGCATCAATCCACCACCGGCGACGGGGCAACTCAACGCATCAACACCCTACAACATCGGACTGCTTGACGCCAACGGAAACAATGTTGTTAGCCCCCTGCCGACACGGTTTGTCACCTACCGGCCGACATACAATCAGTTGCCCTCGGATGTACTCCGGCTTGAGCACTCGCTGTTGTATCTCGAACCAGGAGCCAATGGCGACCGGCCGGTCTTTTTGACCGAGCGCCCCGGCGCCTACCTGGTTGACGACGACACGTTCCGCGTCGTTCAGCTCCGAGCGGACCCGGACTTCGCTGTCCAGGGCACCCAGCGAGCAACTATCCAGGTCCGGTCAGCGAGTCAGGTCACAGAGCAGGACTTTGGTGGCGTTGAGACCGTCGTGTTGCCGACGAACCTCGGCTGTGACGGGTGGGGAACGGTCGCCGAAACCTACCAGGCCGCGGTGAGCTGTGAGGGTAGCGGCAATACAGCGTTCGTCCACCGAAACGACGATCTGCAAGTCAATCCCGGCGACGGCGCAGCCATCAACGAAATCGCCATTGACCTCAACGCGCTCGCCGTTGACGACGTCCGGGTGTCGAGCGTCGGACTCGGCCGCAATGGTGGTGAATCGCGGGCGTCGACCGTCACCGATGGTGGGTCAAATGGCGACGGCAGCGGTATCCAGCTCCGAGTTGACGACCTGACTGACATCCGGCCGAATAATCCGCGACTGTATGTCTCCTATGACCTCCCTTCAATTGCGTACGACACGGTTGAAGTTCAAGCCCAGAGTACAATGGGATCGGCCAGTGACAGCACAACCACCACGGCCGACCGCGGTGGCGCCCTGCTCGCCCCGGGATTTGGCGCTGGTGAACCGTTCACGGTCACAGTCACTGCCAGAAGTGGTGAGGCCGTTGTCGCACAGGAGCGTCTATCTGTCACCGCCGATGCTACGAACCCGAGCGGCAACGACGATCTGGGAACCGGCCAGAGTACGACACTTGACTCGCTGCAGGTTGCTGACCGAACCAACGTCCAGCAGAACGACCCGCGATTCGATCTTACCTACCAGGTGAGCGGGTCAGGCTCCTTCTCGGCGGTTCGGCTGTTCGCGCTCAACCTCAACGGCAACGGCGCCTCCGCGACGCTCCAGCGAGCGGCCCGGCAGGGCAATAATGTCCGTCTTGATCCCAACGACGGCGCCAACACTGACTACCGAGTTGGCGTGCTAGTGCTTGATGATACCGGGGCGGTCGTCGACGAACAGTCCTCAATCAGGCGAGCTGGCGGAACTTGATATCGACACACATTGGCATGCTACACTACGGTGACCGTAGTGGACTGAAGTCTGCTAGCGCTTGTTGTGGTGTGGTCGTCGCAACGCGGATCGCGGCGATCACAGGTGCAGACCATGTCGAAAGAAAATACGACGCTACCTGTCTATGTAGACGACCCTCCGTGGTATCGATCGACAATTGAACGTGTCGGCGCGTATGGCCGGCGACTGCAATCAGCACTGGTCTACAGCGCTGCGTATCTCGTCGCCGTCGGACTCGCCTGGTCACTCCTCGTGACAACGGCGCTGTCGCTGCCGCTGTCGCCAGCGCCATTCGTCGTTGGACTTGTGACCTTTGGCGTGTATGCGGGTGACCGCATCACTGATGTGGATGTTGACGAGATCTCAAACCCGACGCAAGCTGCTTTCATTCGCCGTCACAAGGGAGTGCTCTCCGTTCTTTCGGCGGGCGCTTATGGGATTGCGGTGGCCCTCTCGATCCTTGGCGGCCCGCTTGCGCTTGGCATCACGCTCCTTCCAGGGGGATTCTGGGTGCTGTATGCAACCGAGTGGCTCCCGTCGCTCAGCGCCAACCTCCAGCGGCTAAAGAACATTCTCGTGCTTAATTCGGCACTTGTCGCCGGGGCATGGGCGGTTGCGGTTGTGTTCCTCCCGCTTGCCTTTGCGAACCGGACGGTGACGACGACAGCGGCACTTCTGTTCGTCTACGTCTTCGTCGATGTCTTCATTAATACCGAAATCCCGAATGTGCCGGATCGTGAGGCCGACGCCGCCGTCGGTGTCTCGACGCTGCCGGTGGTGTTCGGCGTCGCGCGAACCCGACAGATCCTGTATGTCTTGGAGGCTGCTCTGTCGGGGCTGTTGATCGTCGCGCTGGCGGTCGGGCTACTCTCCGATCCCGTCGCCATCGCGAC
>JBKHFN010000226.1:0-2752 GCA_046540195.1 Salinarchaeum sp. | reverse complement strand
GTCGCGGCGCGAATAGTGACCCCATGCGTACTCGGCGATGGCCCCGAATGCGATCGTTCCGGTCAGGTTCGAGATGAGGTGCCCAGGGGAGCTGTGCGTGATCCCGGCGGTGAGTATCCCGAGCGGATAGAAGTACGACCACGAGACGAACGGCAACACGAGTGGTTCCTCCCAGTGGTGGAAGCCGCCCTGGACACCAAGGTATACCCCGATCAACAGGAGTGCCGTCAGTCCCGTCCCCAGCGGCAGTCCATACAGCAGCCGATCGGCGATGGACCGTCGGAAGCGCCCTCGGTCGGCGATGTACCACACCACCGCGATCAATCCAAGGAGGGCGACGACGACCGCCGGCTGACTTGCACGCATTGACACAGTGGACAACACGGCCCCGGCCACCGTGAATTGCTCGCCTGCTTTTGTCGTCGTCGGATGATCGACCCTACCCGTTGTTGAAAACACAGACGGATTCTCCAGCAATGATCAACTAATCAGGCATGAGCCGGCATTCGAATGCTCGTACTGAAGAATGCGTATTTGCAACAGTTGCTCGGATCAGTCCGCTTAAGACCCCCACTTCATGACATGGCTATAGATGGAACGAGAAACGTGGAAGACGCGGATCGGATTTATCTTTGCAGCCGTGGGGAGTGCTGTCGGCCTCGGGAACATCTGGCGGTTCCCCTTCCAGGTCGGTCAAGAGGGAGGAGCAGCATTTATGATGATGTATCTTGCCTTTGTCGTGTTAATCGGCTTCCCGGCGATCCTCGTTGAGTTCGTCGTCGGTCGACGCACCGAACTCAATGCCGTTGGTGCCGTTCGGGAGTTTGGGGGCGATGTCTGGCGATATCTCGGAGGTCTGTTCGTCCTTATCGGCTTCATTATCCTCTCGTATTACAGTGTCATCGGGGGATGGGTTCTCAAGTACGTCCTTGGAAGCGTCACCGGCGGTTACGTGGGTGAGGCGGCTGAGGGGGCTCAACCCGTTGCTGCCCAGTACTTCGGTGAAGTCTCCGTCGGGCTAGATGCCCTGTTGTTCCACGGGCTGTTCATGCTGCTGGTGATTGGGATTGTCGCCTTCGGTGTCCAGCGCGGGATTGAACTTGGGGTTAAGGTGATGGTTCCGGCGATCATCGTGATCTTTGGCGTCCTCGCGGCGTATGCCTTCACGCTTTCGGGCGCTGGTGAGGCCTACGCTTACTATCTCACCCCCGACATTGGTTACCTTCTCGATAACTGGCGCAGTATCGTCCCGGCGGCGGCCGGACAGGGCTTTTTCACCCTCTCGCTTGGGATGGGAGTAATGATCACCTACGCGTCGTATCTTGGTGAGGATCAGAACCTCGGGATCGATGGGCTGAGCATTGTTGGATTCAACACCGGCGTCTCGATTCTGACCGGTCTGATCGTGTTCCCGATCCTCTTTACTGCCGGACTTGATCCGGAGACCTCCGGTCCTGGCGCGATTTTCGTTAGCGTGGCTGCCGCACTCGGTAATCTTCCCTTCGGTCGCGTGGTCGGACTGTTGTTCTTTACGACCGTGCTCATCGCCGCGCTGTCTTCGGCCATCAGCCTCATCGAGGTTGTGGTGTCCTTCGCAATCGATGAACTCCAGTTTGACCGGACGACGATCACGTTGATCGTCGGTGTCGCAGTCTTCCTCCTCGGTGCGCCGGTCACCATCGACACGACCATGGTCGACCTGTATGACATCCTTGCCGCCCAGATTCTCCTGGTGCTTGGCGGGCTCTTGCTCATGGTCCTCGTGACTTGGATCCGCGCTGACCGGGCGCTAGACGAACTCGAACGGGGGATCGGGTCGCTCGGCGCCCTTGGGAACCTCTGGCTGTGGATGGTGCGAATCCCCGTTGTGGTCGTGTTGCTCGTCTCGCTGTATCTCGGAATAACCAACTATCTCACGTTCCTCCAGGGCCCCTTCGCCGAATTCCTGGCATCCTTCTGAGCGCGGCTTACCCCCGGTCGCGTCGTCTTGGTGCCAACGTTGTCGTCCGTTGCGTCATTCTGTCGACGAATACGGTTGCTTAATACGACTCGTTTCACAACCCGAGCGTATGTCCAGCGAGGGAGAGTTCAACGGCTTTGGCGGCCGTCACGTCCCCGACCCGCTTGAGGAACCACTTGAAGAACTGGCGGCAACGTTTGAGGCCGAACGCGCGTCTGACTCCTTCCGGGAGGAACTTGACGCGCTGCTTGAGCGCTTTGGTGGCCGTCCGACGCCGGTGTTTTATGCAGAGACGCTCAGCGAGCGCTACGGTGCTGACATCTACTTCAAACACGAGGATTTGCTCCACGGTGGTGCACACAAACTCAACAACACACTCGGCCAGGGACTGCTAGCCAAGCGTGCCGGTAAAGAGCGACTTATCGCTGAGACCGGTGCAGGCCAGCACGGGACGGCGACGGCAATGGTTGGCGCGTTGCTCGACATGCCGACGACCGTTTACATGGGCACGAAGGATATGGCCCGTCAGGAGATGAACGTCTTCCGCATGCGGCTGATGGGTGCCGATGTCGAACCCGTCGAACGGGGCAATCAAGGCCTTGCCGAGGCGGTTGACGCGGCGCTTGAGGATTATGCTGAGACCTATGAGGATACCCACTACCTCGTCGGGAGCGCAGTTGGGCCGGATCCGTTCCCGCGAATGGTCCGAGAGTTCCAGTCGGTCATCGGCCGCGAGGCCCGTGAGCAGATGCTTGACCTTCACGGTGCGCTTCCCGATGCCTGTGTTGCCTG
>JBKHFN010000225.1:0-2756 GCA_046540195.1 Salinarchaeum sp. | reverse complement strand
ACGAAGCACAGTACTTTGAGTTGGTGATCGACACCGATACCAACGAGCCAGAGATTCGCGAGGAACACACGACGACCTGGGACCGACCGCATGGCACCCGAATCGAACTCGAAATGGAGGCAACCATGCGGGCACGCACTCAACTGCACGAATACATCAAACATACTGCGGTCGTCAACCCGCACGCCCGCATCGAACTCCGCGAGCCCGGGCTGGACGAACCGCTGAAGTTTGAGCGCGCGACCGACCAGTTGCCCGCGGAGACCGAGGAGATCCGACCACACCCCCACGGCGTCGAACTCGGTACGCTGTTGAAGATGCTTGACGCGACCGATTCACACTCGGTGTCGGGCTTTCTCCAGTCCGAATTCACCCGGGTCGGGCGGAAGACCGCCGACTCGATCATCGACGCATTCCGCGATCGCTACTACGGGCGGGCATTCGCGTGGCCGACGCCCGGCCCACAGGAGTCGATCGATGTCGCCGCAATCGTTCGCGAGGCAACCGCCAACAAAGGTCAGGCCGCCACTGATGATTTTGCCGATCGTGTGGCCTCGGTGATCGCCGAGCGCGAACGGATCGCCCATCATGACCTGCAGACGATCGTTGGAAACGCCGCTGATGCCGTCGCCGACGCTCACGACCGAACGATCGGTGAGACTGTTCGTGCGAATGTCACCGAGGCCCTCTGGGCGGCCATCGCGACCCCCGATCGTCGCCGCGCGGACTGCTACCGCATCATCGACGAGGTGACGACCGCCCGCAAGGATGACACGACCGTTGATGGGGTCGCCAGCCGGCTCGCCGATGTTCTCGACGCAGAGACGGACTCCCGGGATCGGGTCACCGCCGATGAACTCGCCACGTACGTCGATCGAGCAGCCGATATGACCGAGGACCGCGAGGAGGTTACCTTTGGTGAGACGGCCCGGGAGAACGTCCGCGAGGCGCTTTGGGACCACACCCGGACTGTGCCGGATGAACCTCCGAAGCTCCGGACGTTCGTTGATGACCGCGATACCGCGAGTGACCTCCTTGAGGCGATGCGGTCGGTGAGTGTGCTCTCGCCGCCAACATCGTGTCTCTCGCCGATTACTGCTGACTTGATCGAAGCCGGGCTAAAAAAGGAGTACGACGCCGACTTCTACACGGCGACGACTCGGGACGCGGAGGTCCACGGTGGCGATCCGTTTGTTGTCGAGGCCGGGATCGCCTACGGTGGCGAACTTGCTGATGGCACGATGGATCTCATGCGGTTTGCAAACCGTGTTCCGCTGGTCTACCAGCGCGGGGCGTGTGCGATCACCGATGTAGTCAAATCGATCGGCTGGCGAAACTACAAGCTCGATCAGCCCGGCGGATCGGGCCTCCCGAATGGGCCGGTTGTACTGATGATCCACGTCGCCTCGACGAACGTCCCCTTCACCAGCGAGTCAAAGGACGCACTCGCCAATGTCCCCGATATCGAAGACGAGATCGAACTAGCCGTCCGCGAGGCTGCCCGCGATCTCAAGTCGTACCTCAAAAAGAAACGCTCGATGCAACAGCGCCAGCGCAAGCGGAATAAGCTAGCGGACATCCTCCCCGAGATGGCCGAGAAGGTCGCCGAGGTTACCGGCCGCGACGAGCCCGACTACGGCGACGCGCTGGCGCGGATCATGAACAACGTTCTCATCGAACGCCACGCCGAGGCTGCCGAGGACGGCACCCGCACGGTCCATCTGACCGTCGAAAACCACACCAACACGAACGAATCCTTCGATGTCACCGAAATCGTCTCCACGGAGCCGACGGATCTCCCCGACGATGCGACTGTCGTCGAGGTTGATGGCGAGTACTTCATCAAGTGGACGGCGACAGTCGACGCCGGCGAGCAGACGGCCCTGTCGTATACGACGGCGGCCGACGCCGAGTTTGACCTCTCGGTCGATGGCATCGAGACCGCCAAACTCACCGTCGCGAACTAACTGCTATGAGCACTGATACCCCCACCACCGCACAGGAGGAACTCATCGATCTCGCCGCCGAGTTGTATGACCAACTTGAGGCCGGCGAGATTCCCTCGATGCAACTTCCCACTCGGACGAAGAGCAACATCGAATACGATGAAGCCGATGAGGTCTGGGTCTACGGCGATCGGACCTCGACCCGATCGGCCAACTCAGTCAACGGCGCCCGCAAGCTCCTCAAGGCCGTCTACACGGTTGATTTCCTCGTCGATCAACTTGAGGGTGAGCGTTCCTCGACGCTCCGGGAGCTGTATTATCTCTCTGAGTCTTGGGACAATGACGAGGCGCAGTTCTCTAACCAGGACGAGTCCAACCAGCTGATCGAGGATCTCGAGATTGTCTCCGGGGTGACGCGCGAGGACTTCCACATGCGCCCGGAGGAGTCCGGCGCGACGATCATGGGGCCATTGCGGCTTCGCGAACAGACCCGCCGTGGTGAACGGGTCATCCACTGTCAGGAGGACGTCGGCGAGGGCGGCTACCAGATCCCGAACAATCCCGATACCATCGAGTTTCTGGAGTGTGACGCCGACTTCGTGCTCGCCGTCGAGACCGGCGGGATGCGCGACCGCCTTGTCGAGAACGGCTTTGATGAGGACTATAACGCGTTGATTGTCCATCTCAAGGGTCAGCCGGCGCGGGCAACCCGTCGGTTGACCAAGCGGCTCCACGACGACCTTGGGCTCCCTGTAACGGTCTTCACCGACGGCGATCCCTGGTCCTACCGGATCTACGGCTCGGTCGCCT
>JBKHFN010000224.1:0-2766 GCA_046540195.1 Salinarchaeum sp. | reverse complement strand
CCATGGGTGGTCAACACGGGCGTGTCGGCGCCGACGCACTTGCCGGTGCCCGCAGGCCCGGCGAACAGCAGGTTCGCAAGATCGTTGTCCGAGACGTATGCCTGGATGCGCTCGATGATCGCCTCATGGCCGACGACCTCATCAAGCCGCTCGGGGCGGTATTTTTCCACCCAGACATCCTCGCGGCCCGTCGACGTGTCGGAATCGGCCTCCGCGTCGGCGTCACTCATACCAGAAATCACAGCCCTCGCGGTCATAAAACGCGCGGGATCAACCGTAGGTCACGCCGACAGGGCGGCGCGAGCGAGGGCATCGAACGTCGCCGCCTCGGGCACGACATCAACTGCAAGCCCATGCTCACGGACGGTCGTTGCCGTCGGGGCGCCGATCGCGCCGACAATGCTGTCGGCTAGCCCATCACGAACCTGCTCGGTGATCCCGCGGTCGGCTGCCGCCGCAAGAAAGTGTTCGACTGTCAGCGATGAGGTGAACAGCACAGAGTCGAGCGCGCCATCGGCCGCCAGTTCGGCTGATCGACCAGCCTCATCTGGCCGCTCAAGGGCGTAAAGAACCGTCTCGTGGACGTATGCGCCAGCATCAACTAGTCCTTCGATGAGGGTAGCACTGCCGTGATCACTCCGAGCGACCTCGATACGACGGCCGTCAGCCGTCGGGCCGAGCGCCTCGACAAGCCCGGCTGAGGAGTACTCCTCGGGGACGACCCCAACCTCGTAGCCGGCTGCTCGAGCGGCGTCGGCGGTCGTCGGACCGATCGCTGCGATCGTCGCCCCTCCGGGCTGCCAGTCCTCGGGGAGACACGCGATGCCGGTACGACTGGTGAAAACAACGATGTCGGTATCGGTTCGAGGACGGGTATCTGTCGGGACGATTTCCAGCATCGGGTCGGCAATCACCTCGGCGCCGAGCGCTTCAAGTGTCTCAGCGGCGTCAGCGAGCCGTTCGTCATCCGGGCGGAACACCGCAACAGTTGGCGCCCCACTCATTGGTGTTCCTCTACGGCCTGTTCAATCAGGTCGTCCGCTCCACGATCGATCAAATCGGCGGCAAGTGACTGTGCGCCTGCGTGGTAATTTTCAGCCGGGAGCGACCGCGTCAGCGTAATCACCTCGGTGCCGTCCAGCGAGAGCACCTGTGCGCGGACCGAAACTGTATCGCCCTGAAGTCTGGCGGTCACACCAAGCGGAGCAACACACCCAGCGCCGACCTCCGCCATGACAGTGCGTTCGGTAAGTACCTCAACGCGCGCGACCGGATCATCGAGTGTCCGCTGCACGCGGTCAACGATATCCTCCTCAAGCGCGGTTACCGCAAGAGCCCCCTGTCCAGGAGCCGGAACAAACTGATCGGTCGGGAGCCGCTGGTACGCAACGTCATCAACCAGCCCGAGTCGGTCGAGTCCAGCCTCTGCGAGGACGATGGCGTCGTACTCTGTCTCGACATCAATCTCAAGCGCTTGGCGTTCGATTTCGCTGAGCGCATCAAACCAGTCCTCAGGCGAACGGTCGTAGCGCTCGTCGTCATCGTCGTCCTCGGCGGCCTCAAGTCGACGCTGGTGCTCAGCCTGAAGAGACGGGGCCAGCAGCTTTCGTACCCGGGTGTCAACGTTGCCGCGAAGCGGTGCAACGGTGAGGTCCGGTCGCGCGTTGAGCAGTTGTGCGCGCCGTCGGAGGCTCGATGTCCCGACGACCGCTCCATTAGGAAGTGCTTCGAGTGTGTCTCCGCCTGGTGTCACCAGAACGTCGTTTCGTGGCGCGCGTTCGGGGATCGCCGCAACGACTGTCGGCCCGATATCCTCGGTGGGAACATCTTTCATCGAGTGAACGGCCGCCTCGGCCGTCCCATCGATAACATGTTCGTCGACGCTCCGGACGAACGCGCCGGTCATCCCTAGGTCCTGGATCAGTTCGTCACGGAGCTGATCGCCGGTCGTCTCGACCGCCAACAGCTCGACATCTCGACGGCGGTTCTGGAGGGCAGCCCGAACAGACGCCGCCTGACGGCGGGCCAGATCGGAACCGCGCGTCGCCAGCCGTAGCGTCTCATGCATGGCTCGGTGTAGACACGGCGACGGGCAAAAGCTCCCGGTTAGCAGGATCGAGGTGAACCCCCGGACGCAGCCGCGTGAGAAGCTCAAACGAGATCGTCTGGCGTGGCAACCGCCGCGTCCCAGACCGTCGGGAGGTGAGCTTCGGCCGCCGACACGAGCGGGTCTTGGCCGTGGACAGCGTCGAAGGGCCGATCCGCACCGGAGACTGTTTGCACAGCCGTGGCGATCGACTCATAGCGGCGCTCGGTAGCGGCACCAACGAGAGACGGCAGGTCGGCTCGGTCGGCCACCGCTCGCGCCGCATCGCGTCCGAACGAAACAGTGCCAGCCGCGCGATCAATAAACACGAGTGTGAACGGCACGGACGCACACTGAGCATCAAGAAAGGCTTGTGCGGCCGCTGACTCCCAGGCGACAATCCCGACCTGATCAAGAGTCGCAACCACTCGCGCGGCGGCCGTACAGAACGGGCAGTCACCATCGTAGAGCAACACGGCATCGAATGCGGCCATGTATGTACTAACGGCCGCGGACACTTGATCGTCGCGCCAGGATCAAGAGGCCGAATCTCCAGGACAGACGGGCGTTTCCTCCTCAGCAGTTTCGAGGCGGAGCCCCCGGCCTCACGGAGCGAGGGCTTCCGATTTAGTGGTTCACAGAAGATTTAGGTATAGTCTGAGTTGGTGGGGTAATGACGG
>JBKHFN010000223.1:0-2780 GCA_046540195.1 Salinarchaeum sp. | reverse complement strand
CGTCGAAAAAAGCGGCGACGACACCCTCTATAACCTCTCGCGGATGAACTCCGAGTTGACACAGTCGCGTGTGTCAATCATCGGTATCAGTAACGACCTCAAGTTCACCGACTTTCTCGATCCTCGTGTCAAATCATCCCTCGGTGAAGAGGAGATCGTCTTTCCCCCCTACGATGCCAACCAACTCCGCGATATCCTCAATCACCGGGCCGAGGGGGCGTTCAACGACGGCACGCTTGGCGAGGATGTCATCCCGCTGTGTGCGGCGTTTGCCGCCCAGGAACACGGGGACGCCCGTCGGGCGCTTGATCTGCTTCGTACGGCCGGAGAGATCGCCGAACGCGAACAGGCCGACCGGGTCATGGGCGACCACGTCCGTAAGGCGCAGGATAAACTCGAGCTCGATCGCGTCGTTGAGGCGGTCCGGACTCTCCCGCTCCAGTCGAAGGCGGTCCTGTATGCGATCATTCTGCTCGAAAAACACGACGAAAACTCGATTACGACCGGAGAGGTCTACAACATCTATACCCAGCTCTGTGAGGAGATCGACGCCGACCAACTCACCCAGCGCCGGGTGACCGACCTCATCAGCGAACTCGATATGCTCGGGATCGTTAACGCCGTTGTCGTCTCGAAAGGCCGGTACGGTCGAACCAAGGAGATCAATCTCTCTGTGCCAATTGAGGAGACTGAGTCCGTGGTGACCTCTGATCTACGGATTGAGGGCCCCTCCGATATCCAGCCCTCAATCCAGGCCCGGTTCGATGACTCAACAATGTTCGACCGGTGACTACTCTATTAGACCGAAAACACGCGCCTCGGTCGGCCCGACGCTCTGCCAGCACCCAGGCCCAGGCTGGAAGGCCAACCGCAGACACCCAAGGTACGGAATCCGCGCGGCTGCCTTCCCCCGAACCCACTCCGCCTTGACCAGTGCGGTCTGTCCCTGCACGACGTCGTAGCCAGCGTTAGCGTCGCCCTTGGTCACGTATCCATCGTAGGGAGCCGGACAAAACGGCGTCTCCTCGCAGGTTGAAGCGCCACCAAGATACGACTGATCGGCCCGTTGCACCCAGTTGTCGCCCTCCTCAACGTACAGGTGAGCCCGGTGAATGATCGGGGTGCCCTCATTCCCATCGGGCTGGAACACAATGACGCTCCCGGGGTTTCCGAACTGTTCGTGTCCAGTCTCGGTCCCCGTCTCATAGGTCACAATCCCGTCGGCGGTCGCGGCGGCCGGTGTGTATCGGTCGGTGTCGACAACTAACACCAGATCGCCTTTGTTGATGTGCGGATCCATGCTCCCGCTTTCGACGGCCACCAGTGGCGGCCACACGCCGCTGACTGCGAATAGAAGGACTGCCAGAAGCACCACAAGACCGATCCCGGTCAGCAGGTCACGCGAGAAGACCACAGCCGGGTGCGTCGACTGTCGGTACCAGGCAATGGGATGCTCCCGCGGAGAGGGCGGCTTATCCTGGCGCTCCGACGTCCCCGGCTTCGACATCGCCGACGGATAACCGAGGGCCAGCCATCAACTTTCCGGGATCCACCTCCGATACCGGGTCGGCACCCTTTTGACCGGGTAGGCGCAACCGGTCGGGCGTGCCACGCGAAGCCGCGGTTGAGGTTGTCCGCGAACTTGCCAGCCGCGGCTACAACGCCGATCCCGACGCTGTCGAACTGATTGCCGACGATGACGACCCGACAGCCCTTGTTGACGCCATCACCGCGATGACCGACGCTGACTGTCTCGTTGTTGACGCCGACACGGTTGAGGCTGCCCGTCGGTACCGCGAGTCTGCCAAGACGAATCCTGAGAATCACCTCCCCTCGTCGCCCGATTACTCTCCAGTTGAAACAAAGGGCCGCGACCCGGAGGATCCGGATATCGATGGCGACGTGACAGGCACAAGCACCGGGACCGGCACCTACGACGATTTTGTCCAACTGTTTCGTGACCGGTATGACCGCCTCGCCGATCAGCTCCGATCCCGGGTCAATCACCGTCCAACCGACGCCCTCGAATCACTTTCCGGCGGAGCTGAGGCGGCCACCATCGGGATGATCAACGACATCCGGTCGACACGCAACGGTCACTGGCTGATCGAACTTGAGGATCCAAACGGGACGTTCAACTGTCTGATCAACCGTGACCGCGACCTGGTCGCGCTCGTCGACGAACTACTCCTTGATGAGGTCATCGCCGTTGAGGGAACGCTCGCCGACGATGGGGGGTTACTGTTTGCCGATGCGGTGCATTTCCCGGATGTTCCCCGGACCTACCAGCCGTCAACGGCCGACCGTCACGTCCAGGCAGCGTTGATCAGCGACATCCACGTCGGCAGCCAGGAGTTCATGGCCGATGCCTGGGAACGGTTCGCCGAATGGCTTCGCTCACCCGAAGCCGAGACTATCGAGTACCTGCTTATCGCTGGCGACATGGTCGAGGGTGTCGGTGTGTATCCCGAACAGGACAAGGAACTCTCGATTGTTGACATCTACGAGCAGTACGAGGCCTTCGCGGAGCGACTAAAATCCGTTCCGGGGGAGCTGGAAATCGTGATGATTCCGGGCAACCACGACGCGGTGCGACTTGCCGAGCCACAACCGGGATTTGACGACGAACTCCGATCAATCATGCGTGCTCACAACGCCCGCATTACCGGCAATCCCTCGATGGTAACGATTGAAGGGGTGTCGGTCCTCATGTACCACGGCGTGTCGCTGGATGAACTCATCGAGGAGCTCCCTGCCGAGAAGGCCAGTTATGACGACCC
>JBKHFN010000222.1:0-2817 GCA_046540195.1 Salinarchaeum sp. | reverse complement strand
AGTAGATATGCGCCCAGAGGAGATAACATTATACGTTCACGGTTGAAGCTACACTAAGGACATTCATGAAAAGCGGGTCTCCTACCGACATCTTGTTGACGCCGGCGTCAATCCCGGTGTCGCCGCGAAACTCCGTCGCGAGCACTCGCTGCCGTGGGCACTTGCTGGTGGGAACTCGGATCTCAACACGCGGTCACAGTCTATCCGTGGCCTTCGAGACGGGGAACGGCAGTGGGTCGCCCGGAGTAGTGATCCCGACTGGACGGACGGGCCTTCCCGACCAACGACATCCGCCAGCCGCGAGCGATCAACAGACGAGGGATACGGAGCGACACTTGAATTTAGCATCCCACCGGAAGAACCCGAGTCGACGACGGCAATTGAGGGCATTGACGCCGATGCCGCTGCGGCCCTCGCCGAAGCGGGGATCAACACGGTGCGTCGGCTGGCGACAGTGGATCCCACCGATGTGGCTGTCGCCATCGACAAACCGCGCTCCCGACTCCAGCGCTGGCAGGAGCGGGCACAGTCGCGGCGCGACGGCAAGCAGTCACACCAAGACTAGATCGGCGCTTGGAAAGGTTAATGATGTGCCTCTATCGAAATATCAGGTGATGCGCCCGCTTGAGGATGCCTCGATTGCCAGAGACGGTAAGGTGCTTATCGTCGCGTATGATCACGGACTCGAGCATGGTCCGGCCGACTTCGAGGCGGTCCCCGAAAGTCGAGACCCTGAACGGGTTTTCGAGGTGGCCCGACACGATGCCGTAACAGGACTAGCAGTCCAGAAGGGCATCGCGGAGTACTATTATCCCTCCTACGAGGACGAGGTCAACCTCGTCGCCAAGCTCAACGGCACCTCGAACCTGTGGATGGGCGAGCCCGACTCGGCCGTCAACTGGTCAGTCGAGCACGCCGCCGATCTCGGGGCCGACGCCATCGGCTTCACACTGTATGGGGGATCGAACTACGAAGTTGAGATGGCCGAGGAGTTCGCTACCGCCCAGGAGGCCGCTCGCGATCACGACCTGCCCGTTGTGATGTGGTCGTACCCACGCGGCCAGGGGCTGAAAAACGACAAGAACGATGAAGTCATCGCGTACGCAGCCAGGCAGGCACTCGAGCTCGGTGCTGATATCGCGAAGGTCAAGTATCCAGGATCACGCGAGGGTATGGAGTTGGCCGTCGAGATGGCTGGACCGGTCAAGGTCATCATGAGCGGCGGATCGAAGGTCTCTGATCTTGAGTTCCTTCGAAGCGTCGAAGCGGTGATGGACGCTGGCGGCAAGGGGCTCGCCGTTGGACGAAACGTCTTCCAGCGGGAGAATCCCCGACAGATTCTCGACGCCCTTGAGGCGGTTATCTTCGAAGAACGCTCGGCCGAAGAGGCGCTTGAGGCATGACCAACACACCCGTCGACGCGATCCTCGACACCGTCGCTGCTGCTGCCCCGACTCTCAGAGAGAACTTTCTCGGGCGACGCGGCGGCGAAGCCGGCGAAAACCCGACTGGAGACACCCGCGTCGCCGCCGACGTCATGGCCGATGAGCTGTTCGTTGATCGTCTCAGCGCGATCAACGGGGTTGGAGCCCTTGCCTCCGAAGAACGGGAGGGCGTGATTGACTGCGGAGACGGGGTTGCCGTCGCGCTGGATCCGCTTGATGGCTCCTCGAATCTGGCATCGAACAATGCTGCTGGCGCGATTGTTGGGATCTATGACGACACGTTTCCGGCAACCGGGCGGTCACTGATTGCCGCTGCGTCGCTCGTGTTCGGGCCGGTGACAACACTCACGGCTGCGGTCAACGGGACCGTTACCGAGTACGAGGTAATCGACGGCGAGCGACAGGTCGTTGAGAAGGACGTTGCTCTTCCGACAGATCCGACAATCTACGGATTCGGCGGTGGCGACAACGCGTGGCATCCGGCATTCGCAACATTTGCTGAGGAGATTCGCCACGAACTCAAGCTCCGGTATGGCGGGGCGTTTGTCGCCGACGTCAACCAGATTCTCGAGTACGGCGGGCTCTTCGCCTACCCGAGTCTCGAAGGATATCCCCAGGGAAAACTCCGATACCAGTTTGAGGCAGCACCGATGGGCTATCTGCTTGAGGCCGCCGGTGGCGCCGCCTCCGACGGTGATGGATCACTCCTTGACCGAACGCCGGATGAACTGCACGCCCGCTGCCCGGTGTATCTCGGAAATGAGACGCTCGTCGATCGGCTCGAATCGACGCTTGAGTAAGGTCACTTGAGTCGTTCCTGGAGGAACGACGGGTGGGCGGCAGAGATACCGTCGATCGAGAGAATCTCCTCGCGAATAACCGTTCCAAGCGTATCGCCATCCTTGGCACGAACCTCAGCCATCAGCGTGTGATCGCCACTTGAAGTGTAGAGTCGGCGGATCTCATCGAGGTCTTTCAGCTGCTTGATTGCCTCAACGTACTGTTCGCTTTCGACATCCATCCCAACGAACGCGATTGACTGCCCCGAGAGCTTTTTTGGGTCGACCTCGGCGGAGTACCCCACGATGACGCCCTCGTCTTCGAGTTGGTTGATATACTTACGGACCGTCGGTTTCGACACATCGGCCCGTTCTGCGATCTCAGCGTAACAGGCCTGAGCGTCCTCCTCGAGGACGGATAGAATGCGCTCGGCTGTTGACTCCGTGCTCATTACAGTTATCTTTGCTCTTCGCGAAAAAATACCTTTTGAAACGACAAAGAGTCGTTTTTACTCCGAAAACGACCGATAGCGGACTTAGGTATGGCGTCCGAGCAGTTCGTAGGACCGCCGTGACGCCTCGTCGTCCGCATT
>JBKHFN010000221.1:0-2830 GCA_046540195.1 Salinarchaeum sp. | reverse complement strand
ATATAGTTCGCCCGCTCAGCAAGCGTGGACGACTCCGCGCCGCTCGGGGCGCGCACCGCACCGGCGGCGGTCTGTAAAGAGTTTTTTCGACTCGGTTCCCACCGATAGCCATGCCCGAGTACGATGTCGTCGTCGTTGGTGCTGGCACAGCAGGCTGTTATGCCGCGGCGACGGCCGCCAACGCCGGAGTTGATGTGTGCGTCCTTGAACGCAAGCCGCCGGAGGAGGCCGGCCGAAAGGCCTGCGGGGACGCGCTGAAGGGCGCCTCAGCCCTCCCCGAGTCGATCCCGACCGACCGCATCGAACCCGCGATCACTAACACCACGGTCGATCACGGGCGTTTCGAGCTTCCCGAGGCCAACACCACTCTTGAGATTCCGGTCCCCGGCGAGCTGGCCGTCCTCGATCGCTTTGCGTGGGGGCGCCGACTGATTGACGCCGCCAGCGACGCCGGCGCCGAGATCATCTATAACGCCGTCGTCACTGACGTCCGCCAGGACGGCCAGCGGGTCACGGGCGTTGTCGCCCAGGAGGACGGCGAGTCGACCGAGTACACCGCTGAGGTCGTCATCGACGCCTCCGGGGCGCTGTCGATCCTTCAGGAACGCGCCGATCTCACCGAGACGACCTTCGAGAGCGGCGTCGACATCCGCGGGTTCTGCTCGGCCTACCGCGAGGTGTTCGAACTCGATGAGCCGGTTGACTATGATGACGCGCTGGTGTTCAAACCCACCGAACGCGCCGCCGGCTACGTCTGGTACTTCCCGCGCACCCCCACCGAGATCAACGCCGGCATCGGCTTCCAGATGACCGAGGACCCCATCGAACTCGCCGAGGCGTTGCACCGCGACATCGCGACCCGTCCCGAGTTCGAGGATGCGACGATCAAGAACAAACTCGGCGCGGCGGTGCCCACCCGCCGGCCCTACGACTCGGCGGTCGCCCCGGGCTTTCTCGCCGTCGGTGATGCCGCCGGCCACGTCAACCCCACAACCGGCGGGGGTATCGCTGGCGCGGCCTACGCCGGCACCTACGCCGCCGAAACCGCCGTCGATGCGCTTGCGAACGGCGGGCCAACCGAGGACGCACTGTGGGCGTACAACACCCGCGTGATGGACCACTTCGGCGCCCGGTATGCTGCGCTCGACATCTACAACCTGCTGACGACCGCGGTCGATCCTGACGAACTCACCCAACTGCTTGCCGCCCTGCCAGGCGAGCGCATCGCCGATTCACTGTACTCTGGATCGGCCAGCTTTGGGCCGTTGCTCGCCATCGAGGCGGCGATTAAGTCCTTTGGCCACTGGGGGTTGCTCTACCGGCTCTATCAGACCAAACAGCGCGCTGATGACATCATGGCTCACTACGAGTCCTATCCATCCTCCCCGGACGGGCTCGGCGCCTGGCAACGCCGCCGGGACGATCTGCTTGAGGCGGCCTACGAAACCACCGGTGCGGATCCGAAGTACTAGGGATGGACTGAGGTAACCTCCGCCTCAAGCCGGACCGCATCGGGCAGTTCCCAGGCGGTGATCTCTCGGGCGAGCGCCTCGTGACCGACGAGTTCGACCTCCCGCCGGTAGACCGTGTACCGCCACGTGTCGAGCACGCGCTCGCCGGTGGTATCCGCGTAGATCGGCACCGACAGCTGCTCGGGTGGAAACGAGTGGGGGCCGTTCAACTCGGCGCCCTTCTGATTGGCCGTCTCGCGGATCTCCTCGATGACGCCCTCAAGGGCCGCCCGGTCGCCGCTTTGGAGTCGTAGGGTCGTCACGAAGCTCATCGAACCATCACGGGGGAGGCCACGGGCGGGTAAAAAGGCGTCTGTCCACGATGGCAGTCTGCGGCGACCGGTGGGACGCACCATCCCGGCGACTAGGTGTACTGCTGCATGGTGCTCTTTGATGCGCTGTGAAGCACCATCGATTGTGCAACCATCGGCGGTAGCGCCTGACGAGACGACTCGAATGCCGATCGTCTCGCCCAGCACCGCGTGGACCGACTTGTGGTCGCTCCGAGCTCCTGGCCCTCTTCCAATTGAGTCCACGGCTCTATTGGAACTCAACTATTCTATTTAGAGATAGATTTATTGTGTCAGCGAGGGTACGGTATATTATGAGCGAATCTGCTGGTGTTGAAGCGTGGAAAGAACAGACGACTGCGTTTGACCGCATTCAGTCAGTTGCCAGTGCCGTCTCCAAGCCGCGGTCTGTCTCGTATATCGCAGATGAGGCCCATGTAGCGGAGAATACGGCCCGAGACCATCTTGAGCGGCTTGTTGAACTGAATGTTCTTCTCAAGCGTGACCGAGACGGGACAGCCCACTATGCTCCCGATCCGCTCCATACTCGAATCCAGATGCTACGAGAGTTACTTGAACAACATGATCGTGACGGTCTTATTCAACTGAAGACCGCTTTGCAATCCCAGATTGAAGACTGGCAGAGCCAATACGGTGTTGAGTCGCCTGCTGAGATTCGTGCTCGTGCTGCAGAGACAGAGACTTCGGAGCAGACACGAGACCTCCGACAGATAGCGAGTGATTGGGAGCTTATCTCCTATCGTCTTTCTATCGTTGAGGATGCAATCGAGAACTACAACATCTACGCTGAAGACTTCCGCGTGTCCGCTTGAGTATGGGTGGGCCGTCTGATTCATACGATTCAGCAGCTGCGTCTCACCGCGCCCTCCATAGTATCAAACAGGAGCTTATCAGACATCCAATCGTTATTGCGGCTCAGGGGTTTCCAGCTGGCGAGTTTGTGGAGGTCGTTGCGGATCTCGCCATAAACCGATGGGATGTTGCTCGTGACGATGCTACCTTATCGGT
>JBKHFN010000220.1:0-2835 GCA_046540195.1 Salinarchaeum sp. | reverse complement strand
TCAGTCCACAGCACCGCTACTGTCTCGAAACCGCAACCCCAGCAGCGCCCGACCGGACAGCATGCGAGCTACTCTCCGTTCAGGGAGTCTATTGACGGGCCGATATCGGGCACACGGTTTGCCGGGTGTCGTCGTTAGCCGCCTCTGGTACGGTATGACAGTACCGACCCATCAAGAGCGTTATCCCTGCTGTTGTACCCGTAGTAATACATAGAATCCAATAGTGGAACAGGCCTAACTCCAAATCAAAGATTTTTGGCCGAAATACTCCAAGATTGTATTAGAAATTCGCTCAGAAGAAGAACTTATGTCCATGCTCTCCCCCCACTGAGGTGAAATGTCGAAGGTACCACCCAACATTCGGCCGCCGACGCCGGAGGAGATCCGCGAGCTGGCGGCCCACCACCATATCGACCTCACTGAGGAGGAAGTCACCGATTTTGAGGAGCTGATCGCCGCGAGTCTGGCAGGCTACGAACGACTCGATGAGCTCTCGGTTCCATCCCCATCGCCGGAGTACACGGATCGCGACCCTGGCTACAACCCAGACGCAGAGGAGGATCCGCTTAATGCGTTCGTCAGGAAGTGTGCGGTGGTAGGTGCTGACTCGGGCCCGCTGGCTGACTACGAGGTCGGGCTGAAGGATAACATCTCGGTGGCCGGTGTCGAGATGACCTGTGGCTCAAAGCTGTTCGAGGGGTATGTGCCGGAGACCGACGCGACGATCGTGACGCGGCTGCTTGAGGCCGGTGCGACGATCACCGGCAAGCTCAACATGGAGGACATGGCGTTTTCCGGCAGCGGCGAGCTCTCGGCGACAGGGGCAGTGCGGAATCCTCGTGACTCGGAGTACATCGCCGGCGGCTCCTCAAGTGGGTCCGTCGCGGCCGTCGTCAACGGCGATGTCGACGTTGCCATCGGGGGCGATCAAGGTGGATCAATTCGTATCCCAGCCGCATGGAGCGGTGGCGTTGGTCACAAACCAACCCACAGTCTCGTTCCCTACACCGGCGTTGCCGGTCTCGGTCGGTCGTTCGATCACACAGGGCCGATCACTCGATCCGTGGCTGATGCCGCGCGCGTCCTTGAGGTGATCGCAGGGAAAGATCCCAAAGATCCACGCCAAGGGCATGTCCCGACACACCAGTATACCGACGCGCTCGATGGTACGGCCACAGACGTTACTGTCGGCGTGCTCGAAGAAGGGTTTGGCCACGAGCAAAGCGAGCCGGACGTTGATTCAACGGTTCGAGAAGCACTAGCGGCGTTCGAGGCGGCTGGCGCGACTGTCGAAGAGATATCGATCCCGATGCATCTCGATGGGATGCCGATCTGGAACGCTATCGCTACAGAGGGGACAATGGCAACAGTAGAGGCAGAAGGACTCGGGTACAACGCCGGCGGCTGGTATGATACCCAGTTCATGGAAGCGTTTGCTCACGCCCGGCGAGCTCACGGGAACGACTACTTAGCGACGGTGAAACTGACACTGATCATGGGCCAGTACCTCTCGGAAGAGTATCACAGCCACTACTACGCGAAAGCCCAAAATCTCAGCCGCGAACTCGCGTCCCGCTACAACGACGCGCTAACGGATGTCGACGTTCTCGCGATGCCAACAACCCCGCAGACCGCCCATGCGTACGAACCAGACCTCACACGCATGGAGATCATCGATCGTGCCCTGAGTATGCTCCCGAACACAGCCCCGTTTGACGTAACTGGGCATCCAGCTCTGTCGGTGCCAGCAGGTACTGCCGACGGACTGCCCGTCGGCTTGATGCTCGTCGGCGACCAGTTCGACGACCAGACTGTCTTACAGGCGGGCCACGCGTTCGAACAGGCTGTCGACCCGGGTCTGTAGTCCACACGGGTTGTGCGGCGGTTGTGTAGACGGCGGAACAACTGTCGTCTACTCCCTTACGTAGCGCTCCGTACCGGTCGAGGACCACGAAGAGGGACACACCCGTGACATGCGGTAAACGACTCAAAACTGGTCGGCTGGGCTCGTATCGGTCGCGAGCCAGTGCGCGCCATTCAGCTCCGGTTCGATCTCCTCGCGTGTGTGTTGGGCGTCGTGCGCCGACAGGGTCGCGTACGAGATCTGAAGCGGCCCGTCCCGTTGGCGACGGTGGCGATACAGCCGCGATTTGAGGTTGCTGCTCTGGCCGAGATGCTCGAGCGGCGGGGCCGACTGGTTCCACAGCCGATAGACGCCGTTCGACGTCGGCACGGACGGATCAACGGCAGCGAGTGGGATCGGGTCGGTCCAGTCGAGCCCCATCCACGAGGCCGTAGTCGGCTGCTCCCAATCCGTCCACGGTAGCGGCTTGATACCGGATGCGGTGTGCGGTTCGGTCTCCCCATCGACAAGTGGACCACCCCGCTCCCCGTCCTTTCGGTAGGCGACTGGGCATAGCCTGGGATCATTCGCGCGAAGTTCGCAGTGGGACTGGTGCCGACATCACGGCGGTGGGCGGCGATTAACGCCGCCTCGAAGCCCTTGCGCGCCTGGGCGTCAGCCGCGAACGACGGTGTAGCAACCGATACCGCAAACGCTGGGTCGTCTGCGTCCCGGATCGCCCACAGACACGGCGCCGCAGTGTGCGGGTCTCGGTACGGCATTTGATCGGCGTACACGCCGCGAGCAAGCGCGCGCACTCGGCCTCGGAGGCTGCGGCCCGTCTAATGACGTAGACGAGCTCGTCGTCGTCGGGATGCCACACACGGTAGACGCCAGAAGAGGTCGGAAGCGCATCAAGCTCGCCAGCACTCGGATCGAGATCGCGCCCCGGTAATCAAGACACACCCAGCCAGTCGTCTGCCCGTGGAGCG
>JBKHFN010000219.1:0-2878 GCA_046540195.1 Salinarchaeum sp. | reverse complement strand
CGCCGGCCGTCATGACTACTCGGATATGACCGACGAGTCGGCTTCGCCCTCGCCCCGTCCTGACGGGGGAACCGAGGAGCAGGCGACCGACGCCGAGGCGCTCACGCTTGACCCGTGGGGGTCGGCCACCATCGCCGACTACCGCAAGCTCTTCGATGAGTTCGGGATCGAGCGGTTCGAGGATCTTCTCGAATCGGTGCCGGCTCCACACTATCTCATGCGCCGAGGAGTGATCTTCGGCCACCGGGATTACCGTCCCGTCATTGAGGCCATGGCCAACGACGAGCCATTTGCTGCCCTCTCGGGGTTCATGCCGACCGGTGATCCGCATATCGGCCACAAGCTTGTCTTTGATGAGCTGATCTGGCATCAAGAGCGCGGCGGTGATGTCTATGCGTTAATTGCCGATCTTGAGGCGCACGCTGCACGGGGACTTTCTTGGGCGGAAATCGATGAGCATGCCCGTGACTACGTGCTCTCGTTGCTCGCGCTCGGGTTCGATCCTGAGGCGGGGACACTCTACCGGCAATCGGAGAACCGGACTGTTCAGGATCTCGCCTTCGAGCTGGGGATCGAGGCCAACTTCTCCGAACTTGAGTCAATCTACGGATTCGATGGGGAGACCGATGTCTCGCACATGCAGTCGGTGGTCACGCAGATGGCCGACATCTGCTATCCACAGATCGCCGACGAGCCGAAACCCACCGTCATTCCGGTCGGTCCCGATCAGGATCCACACGTGCGCCTCGCCCGCGATGTAGCCGCGCGGACACGATACTTTGGTGTCACCAAGGCCTACGCCAGTTTCGAGGCGACCCCTGCCGAGCGCACGCTGCTCGCGCGGGCTTATGACGCCCGCGACCAGTATGCCGAGGACCCTGACCGCCCTCGATGTGTCGAGGCAGCAGCGTATCTAGAGGAGACGGCCTCCGATGTTGAGGATGCGCTCCGGGCGTCCGTGGTCGAGAAACTCGAGAATGCCGGCAAGGAACCGCTCCGTCCACGCGTGCGGATTCTTGACCGAAACGCGACCGAGGAGGCCTTTGAGGCGCTGATTGAGGCGGTCGACGGCGAGAAGCGCGTCTTTGCAGCCCATGTCGATGCCTTTGATCTTGACCACGAGACGGCCGCGCCGCTTGCCCGTACCATTGAGGTTGACCACGGCGGCTACGGCTTTTATCCGCCGGCGTCAATCTACCACCGGTTTATGACCGGACTCACGGGCGGCAAGATGTCCTCATCCGTGCCCGCGAGCCACATCTCGCTGCTTGATGACCCCGAGGCGGGTGCCGCGAAGGTTGAGGCGGCGACAACCGGTGGCCGGGAGACGGCCGAGCTCCAGCGCGAACTCGGCGGAGAGGCCGATGAGTGCCCCGTTTACGAACTCTACGCTTACCTCCTGTCAGGGGACGACGACGAGTTTGCCCGTGAGGTCTACCAGGAGTGCGTCAACGGCGAACGGCTCTGTGGTGACTGTAAGGCTCAGGCGGCCGACCTCATGGAGGCCTTCCTCGAAGAGCATCAGGAGCGTCGCGCAGAGTGGGCCGACCGGCTTGATGCTCTCGACATCAACCTCGACTCCACCCGGAAGCGGTAAGCGATTCAGCCTCAGCATTTTTAGGTCGACGCGCCGACATACAGATATGTTCAAGAGCGTCCGGGTCGGGTCACTCGTTGGCATCCCGATCAAACTTGACATCACGCTGTTGATCGTGCTGCCGGCGTTCACGTGGCTTATTGGTGCACGAATCACCGAGATTGCGGGCATTCTCTCCGATGTTCCTCGTCTGTCGATCGATGTCGCCGCCATCTCGGGTGGTCTGATGCCCTGGATCCTCGGGCTGGCCGCTGCCATCGGCCTATTCGTTGGTGTCACCCTCCACGAACTCGGCCATTCGGTAGTTGCAATCCGCTATGGATATGCTATTGACTCGATCACGCTGTGGCTCCTCGGTGGGCTGGCCCAGTTCACCGAGCAGCCCCGTGAGTGGACCCACGAGTTCTGGATTGCCATCGCCGGACCAATTGTCAGTGTCGCCATCGGCGTCGTAAGCTATCTCGCTGTAGTTATTCTACCATCGGGCTTGAATGCGGTATCGTTCGTCCTCGGCTACCTGGCTGTGTTGAACGTCACGCTTGCCGTCTTCAATATGATCCCGGCGTTTCCGCTTGACGGCGGTCGGGTTCTCCGGGCGCTGTATCACCGTAGCACGACCCTTGCCCGTGCAACGGAGAAGGCTGTCCGTGTCGGAAAGGTGTTCGCGGTGATCCTCGGGATCTTTGGACTTCTTACGTTCAATATCTTTATGATCGCTGTCGCGTTCTTCATCTACATGGCCGGATCCGCGGAGGGGCGTCACACGGCTATCGCGTCGGTATTCGAGGATGTCGCCGTCATTGAGGTGATGACCCCGGCCTCGGAGGTGACTTCCGTCCGGCCAGGACTTTCCGTCGCGGATCTGTTTGATCGTATGCTTGATGATCGCTACAGTGGCTATCCCGTCGTGGAAGACGGTGATATCGTCGGTATCGTCACACTCGATGATATCAAGGCCGTCTCGCCAGAGGATCGCGAGACCCAGCAGGTACGATCAATCATGCAGCGTGATCTCACGACCATTTCGCTCGACAATACCGCTATGGAGGCGTTTACGCAACTCTCGCGGAGTCAGACCGGTCGACTGCTGGTCATGGACGGCGACCGGTTTGTCGGTCTCATTACCCGAACGGATATCGCCCGGGCATTCGAGATTCTCAAAGAACGCCGGGTCCGTCCAAGCAGCGAAATTGCGCAGGTCCCACTCGAACGATAGGGACTCCCTGGTAAACTACCCCGCCCTACTCGCTCCCGACCGCCTTGCGGCGGTCGGTCACTCCT
>JBKHFN010000218.1:0-2885 GCA_046540195.1 Salinarchaeum sp. | reverse complement strand
CAGCACAACGCTGGCGAGTGACCTTGACGACGCTCTCTGGGCGCTTGAGGAGACCCAAGCGGTGCGCGCGATTATTATCGAGGGCGCCGGTGACGCCTTCTCAGCGGGCATCGATCTGACCGAACACGCAGAGTTCGAAACCCACACGGAGTACCGGGCGTGGGTCGAGCAGATGGAAGAGCCGTTTCTCACGCTTCGGAAGATAGGAACGCCGGTAATCGCGGCCGTCGACGGCGATGCCGCCGCCAACGGGCTCGGGCTGGTTGTGGCGTGTGATCTTGCCGTCGCAACTGAGGAGAGTCGATTTGGTGCGACCGCCCCCAAGGTTGGACTATTTTGTATGGGCCCGGCAGTGCCGCTATTGGATGTCACCACCAAACAGCGAGCAATGGAGCTGTTACTCACCGGCGAGCTGATTGACGCTGACACAGCCCGCGAGTGGGGCCTGCTGAACCGAGTCGTCCCAGCCGGCGATCACGTGGAGACGGCACTGGAGCTAGCCGAGACGATCGCTGCAAAGAGCCCGGCGGCCGTCCAACACGGAAAGCAGGCCGTCTACACAATGCTCGATAAGCCATACGAGGCGGCGCTTGAGTACTCAAATGAGCAGTTCGCTGCGGTCTGTGCGACCGATGACGCCGCCGCTGGAATCGCGGCGTTCCTTGATGGCGATCCGCTAGACGCCGACGCGTGGCCGAGTAGCTGATACGGACGATATCGACATGTCAACCGCCTCGGGGCTTGACATCCTCCCCGCGCTGAAGCGCGAGGCGTTCTCCTTGATTCTCCGTAACCCCGGAGCAGTTGACGAGTATTTCTTCTTGCATCTGACCGGCCGGACATGGACCAGTCGAATACGCTGACGGGGTGTTATTCGTCGTTGTCGTCGGATCGCTCCTGCTCGTCCGGGGCATCACATTCACCGGCGGCGGTGACACGGGAACTGGCGCACTACAGAGCTAGCTACTGTCCACCCTCGTCGGAGATGTCGTCATCCTGAGGTTCGTTGTCTTCGTCTACCAGCGGGTCCTCAGGTGACGCCGATGTCTTATCTGTGATCAGCTTCGTAGCGGTCGCCGCACCGGCTGCCTCGGGGAACACGACCGCGTCGATGGCGTCGTGACTGTTGTACTCGCGTTCGTCCTCCTGAGCGATGCGAGCGACGGTCCGGACCGACTCGTCACCCGACTGCGCGATGTAGCAGGCGGCGACGTTGACATTTGTGTCGCCGGTGAGTGCCGCGAAGACCTCGGCCCGGTCGAGTGCGACCGTCTCGAAGGGCTTCGGCGAGACGGCGTCGCCAACCACCACCTCGACCCCGTCGCCCGTCGGCAGGTCGGCCGCCATCGACTCGGCCTGCTCGATGATGGTCGCGGTATGTCCGCAATCAACCAGATACCGCGCTGTCTGGGCCCCGACGCGTCCCCCACCGGCGATCACGACGTGCATACCAATATCTGGTCGGTACGCGCGTAGAAACGTACCGGTATCAACGCCGATGGGAGGCCGCTGCCGGCGTGATACGATACTTGCGGGCCTCACCCTCCATAGGGACGAGATGAGTTCGTGTCGAGCGAATAACTCAATACGGTTCGATTCTTCTCAGTGGTATGTCCGATCAGCAGTCCGTTGTTAGAGGGGTAAACCAGCTACTCGGACTGTCCGCGGATCTCTGTGCGGCCGATACTGTCGCCGAAGCGATTGAGGAGGCTGTCGGACTGGGGGAGGCGGTCTTTGACCATACTGTTGTCCGGGTGTGTCGCACCTCGATGGCCGGGGAATGTGATACACTCGCCGCATCCGGCGAGGAACAGGCCACCGCCACGGAGCTCGTCCAGACGCTCTGCGAGCGCGAGCCGACCGGCCATCCAACTGCACACACTCAGACGCCCCCGGTCGACGCGATCGAGACAGAACTGCTTGTGCCGGTCGCCGGCCGGCGGGTCCTCCGGGTCGGCAGCCGCGAGACCGGAACGGTCGATGACAAGGATAAGGCCGGCGCCGAACAGCTTGCCCGGCTCCTCACCCAGCATATTCGTCGGCTTGAGTCTAAGGATACTGGAGCGGTCGATGAGCCGACGCACATCCTTCGTCGATTCCACGAGATAACGATCGGTGCGGACGACTTCGAGACAACCGTCGAGAAGGTGCTTACACTGGGACCCGATCTCCTCGGGGTCGAGACCGGCGTGGTTTCACGCATCGATGAAACCTACACAATTGAGGCCGTAGTCGATCAAACAAACACCTACACCCAAGGATCCACCGCAACCCTTGAGTCCGACCTCTGTGCTGAAGTCGTCAGTCGCGATACGATCACACCGCTGGCGATCGCTGATGTCACCGCAAGCGAGCTCGATCCCAACCCGGTTGCCGATGCCATTGGGGCCTATCTGGGCGCCCCGATCATCGTTGACGGCGAGCCCTACGGTACGGTGAACTTCACGAGCCCGACAGCCCACCCACGGGAGTTCAACGAAGAGGACCGCGAGTTTGTTACGCTCGTCGCCCAGTGGCTAGGTACTGAAATAGAGCGCAATCGCCACGTGGCCGAACTCGAACGCGATGAGGCCATCCTTGAGGCGGTAGGCGATCCGGTGTACGCTGTCGACAGTGATGGACGGTTCACATTCCTGAATGAGTCTGCCGAGGAGCTATTTGGGCCGACCGAGGATCGTCTCGGCAACCCGGTTGGGGATGTGCTGTCCGATGCGGCCAGCCGGCAGTTTAACGACCAGTTTGACCAGCTGAGCGAACAGAGCCACAGATCGACTACTGAGGCATTTACGATTACGACGGCTACCGGCGACTGCCGGACCGTCGAGAACCGGCTCGCCCAGATTAGCGAGAATCACGGGGCCGCTGGTGTCCTTCGTGATGAAACG
>JBKHFN010000217.1:0-2886 GCA_046540195.1 Salinarchaeum sp. | reverse complement strand
CGTCAACGGCGAGGCTCGTGGCTACGGGTACGCCCGCGCAAACTACGACACATTCCTAAACACAACTCCCGATCAGGCGTACGATCGGTACAGCGACCGAGTCGGGTACATCAGCATCACCGCCGAATCGATGGCCAGTCAGTCGTCATACACCGACGTGATCAACCGGACCGGCTTTGACAAACAGAATCCAGGCCACTACCAAGCGGTCTACGCCTCCGATACGGTAACGGCGTTCGCGCTCGTTCCCGGTGCGACACTCCAGGTCTCCGCAGGTGACGAAACGTCGGTGACTGCAGAGACGCAGATCAACGTGAGCGGCGACGTGAACAAACGGACCTACACTCAGACCGCATCAACGACCGACGGCACTGCAACCCTGCGGGTGCCCTATCCCGGAGAGTACACCGTTGACGGCCAGACCGTGACGGTTCCCCGACAGGCGGTGTATGCCGGTGAACGGGTACAGATCGGGAGATAGCGATTCCTCGTGCTCAAGCGGTTGGGGAAACCTGCGGGAACTCGGCACCGAGCAGCCGCTCGATTTCGGCGTGAAGTGACCCGAGGGCGAGCGTATCCTCGGTCGTGGTCCGGCGAATCATCACCCCGGTGAGCAGCGTGTACAGGTGTGAGACCGTCTCCTCGATTGCTTCGACCGCGAAGATGTCCTGTTCAACACCCGCTTCAATCGCCACCCGCAGGCGTTTCTGCAAGATGCGATCCGCCCGGGTGAAGGCCGCCTGAAAGGCGGCATCGTGTGGCGCGTGTCCACGGATCTCTGTGAGCGCACACATGAACTGATACTCCGTACTCTGCGGGTCAGCAGTAATCATGCCGAGAAAGCGCCGAATCGACGCGTGGGGGTCATCGGGGGCAGCGGCGATGTTCGCCTCCAACTGATCAAGCATCGCGTCGAGACAGTCAACCACGAGCTGGTCCTTGCTCTCGTAGTGGTGATAGATGAGCGACGTACTCTTCGAGAACTCGGTGCCGATCGTCTGCAAGGAGAGTTCGGCGTACCCGTGTTGGGTGAGCGCCCGGTAGGTTGCTGCGAGCAGCTCCTCGCGGGTGCCCTCCGGGTCGGCGAAGAACTCTCTCATGAACCGGCCTCCGGAACCGCTCCCCAGTACCGCATAACTATGGTATCTGGGTCGCACCGACATAAGAGTGTTGATTGATTGATCAACAAGGTTATATCGTCGGGCAAATTGGAGGGAGTATGCAGTACGCTATGGGTACGTTCGGTCAGTATCGAGTGGGGATATGACATCCGCGCGATCAATCCTCGCAGTCGCGCTGGTGCTCGCGATCCCACTGGGCGTCGTGTTTGTCGCTGGCGGGGCCCCCGCTCAGGCGGCGACAATCATCTCCGGCTATCCGGAACTCGACGCCTACGCCCCGGACAACGAACTCGTTCCGGGCACCCAACAGGGACTCACGATCCAGGTCGACAATGACGGGACGGTCCAGTCCGGAAATCCCTCCGAACGGGGACAGGTGACGACCGCCAGAAGCGCCAATATCGAACTCTCCGCTGAGGATGCACCGATCACGATCGAGACCAACCAGCAGTCCATCGGCTCGATCTCCGAGGACGCGGCCGAAGATGTACCGATCAACGTTACAGTCCCCGAAGACGCTGATCCGGGCACGTACGAGATTGAGGCCGAGATCGACTACTCCTACACCTCGCGGATTGCGCCTGAGGGTGGCGTCGAAACGGAACTCAGCGAATCGACCACCGAGACGATTGAAATCGAAATCAAGGACGAGCCGCGCTTCCGGTTCGAAACCGTCGACAGCGACGTCCAGGTTGGCGAGTCCGGCACGCTCAACGTCTCCGTCGAGAACGTCGGCAGCCAGCGCGCCACCGCCGTTGACGCCCGACTCACTCCGACCGGCTCACTCATCGACTTCGGCGGCGACGACCAGGGGACCGCCCGCATTCGCTCACTCGCGCCCGGTGAGTCAGAGGTCGCCCAGTACGACGTGACGGTCTCACCCGACGCTGGTGCCGGCGGGTACTCCGCTGACGGTGAGGTCGAGTACACCGATCCCGATGGCGTCCGGTCGGTCGACGATCGCGCGGCGCTCTCTGCAGGTATCTTTCCAACCCCCGAGCGCGATGACTTCAGCGTCGAGATGGCGACCGACTCGGTGACCGCCGGCGAGACCGTCCCGATTGAGGTGACGGTGACGAACAACCGCAACGAGCGGGTCACCGACATCGAGGGCAAGCTCTTCGCCGATGATCCACTCTCAAGTGACGACGACGAGGGCTTTGCCGGCGCGCTTGATCCGGGCGAGTCGACGACGATGACCTTCGAACTCTCTGCCGACAGCGGAGCGACCGAGAAGGTCTTCCCGGTCTCGATGGACTTCCGGTACGATGACGCCGAGGATGACAGTCGGGTCTCCGACACCTACCGGGTGCCCGTCCAGGTCACCGAACCCGAGGAGAGCGGCGGACCGCCGATCGCACTGATCGGTGGTGCCATGCTCGTGGTTGTGCTTATCGGCGCCGGCTACTGGTTCCTCCGCGGCCGGAACGAGGCCTAATCGGCCATGCTAGGAGGCGTGCTGGACGGCGGCATCGACGCCGAACCGTACCTCGACCGGATTAACGCGCTGGTCCTTGAGCACCGGGTGGCGATCACCCTGCTGTTCCTCGTGGTGACCGCGGGGTTCGCAGTGGGGCTGCCGAACATCCCCTCGACGGACTCCCAGACCGACTCCTTCACTGATGGGCTCGCCGAGCAGGAGGCACTCGATGCCATCAACGAGGAGTTCGGTGATCCGTTCGCCACCGATGGCGACTCGACGCAGATCATTCAGGATGGCAGAGACGTCCTCGTCGACACCGACGATTTCGAGTTCCCCATCCTG
>JBKHFN010000216.1:0-2924 GCA_046540195.1 Salinarchaeum sp. | reverse complement strand
TGGTGGTGGAACGGGACGTGAACCCATATCGAGGAGATACTCAGAATACGGTATTTAACTCTTACAGGCGTTTGTAACTATCGTCCATCCGGATCCCGGTGGCTTGGTCGCACTTATCCACGCGGATCGAAACGGATAAACAAGAATCGCCAATAGTCACAGATCCAGCCGAGGTAGCCTAGCCTGGCCAAGGCGCCTGCCTCGAGAGCAGGTGTCCGAGAGGACTCGGGAGTTCAAATCTCCCCCTCGGCGTCCATTCTGGTGCATGGTTTATACGTCGCGATAGCGTCGGCTCAGACATGGTCGATATTCCCCGCACGATGAGCACCCAGCACCCGGACAACGCCCGGCCGCCGTTCTTCGCAGAGGGTCCGGTCATTGAGGGCGAAGATGAGATTCAGGAGGCCTACTACATTTACTCGCACCTCGGGTGCGACGAGCAGATGTGGGACTTCGAGGGCAAGGAGGGCGACGCGCACGCGGTCAAGAAGCTGCTCTCGCGATACGGCGAGTATTTCGAGTCCGATGTACTCGGGACCGATCGCCGACTCACGATTCGTGGTCCGAACCCCGATCTTGAAACCTCCGAGGCGAAGATCCTCCTTGAGATTCTTGATAGTATTCCCCGCTCTTACGACGCGGCGGAACTGTTCTACGAGGATCGCGATATCGAACCGGTACCACCGATCTTCGAGGTCATCATCCCGATGGTCACCGAGGCGGCACAGCTGGACCTCGTACACGAGTACTATCAGGATCTCGTCGTTGGTCAGGGCTCGTATGAACTCCCGGACGGCCGGACGGTCGCCGACTGGGTCGGACCGTTTAATCCGGAGTCGATCTCGATCATTCCCCTGATTGAGGACCGCCCGAGCATGCTTCGGGCACACGAGATCGTCGAGCAGTATCTTGAAGGGCGAGACGTGGATCACCAGCGGGTGTTTCTGGCGCGATCAGATCCGGCGATGAACTACGGCTCGCTTGCCGCCGATCTGATCAACAAGGTTGCCCTCCAGCGTCTCGCTCGCCTGTCGATGACGTCCGATGTCGAGATCCACCCGATCCTTGGTGCCGGCTCAACCCCGTTCCGTGGTAATCTTGCCCCTGATACGGCCCACGAGATTGCTGCTGCGTATCCTGCCGTTGAGACCTTCACCATCCAGTCCGCCTTCAAGTACGACTACCCTGTTGATGAGACCCAAGCCGGCATCAAGCGGCTACACGAGGCTGACGTTGGCCGACGGCCGCCACAACTCGATGCCGAGCGGGCGCTTTCGGTCATCGACGCGACCGCAGAGGTCTACGCTGATCACGTCGAGACCGTCGCCCCGCTTGTCAACCGGCTCGCCGAACACGTCCCCGATCGCCGGTCGCGAAAGCTCCATGTCGGCTTGTTTGGTTACTCCCGCGAGGTCGGCGAACAGTCGTTGCCGCGGGCGATTACGTTTACCGCTACGCTCTACAGTATCGGATTCCCGCCCTCGATTATGGGGCTTTCCGGCCTCTCCGGCGCGGACATTGAGTTCGTCGAGACGGTCTTTCCGCAGTTCTTCGAGAATCTCAAGCGTGCTATGCAGTATTACAACTCTCGGTCGCTTTCGGTCGTTGATGTTCCCGAAGAGGACGTCCAGGCGGCGCTTGATCTGGTCGATGTCGATCCCGACCCGGATCACCAGGCGGCGACCGACACGGTGATCGACGCACTCACGGCCGGCGGGACGCGTGCGCTCGAAGAGAGTATCGCTGAGGCAGCCCGAATCCGCCGGTTCCTCGGGTAGCCGGCGATCAATCGGAGGCCAACACGGCCGCCGGATTCTCCGCGCTTGCCAACAGGCGATCAAGCGCCCGAACCATCGCCTCGACACTTGCTCGCGTGATGTCCGCCTCGCTTTTCGCGACCGTGACACTCCGATCGCCGCGTGACATCTCGACTTCGACGGTCACGACAGCGTCGGTCCCGCCGGTGACCGCGTCAACGTGATACGACTCAAGTGCCACCGTATCTGTGCCCAGCGCCTTCCGGACGGCTGAAACGGCCGCATCAACCGGCCCGGTCCCGGTTCCCGAGGCCACTCGTTCTTCACCACCGACGGCCAGTCGCACGCTCGCGGTTGGCGTGCTTCCCCCGCTGATGGCATTGAGATCAAGCACCTTGATGTATCGCGTCTGTTCACGGTCAATGACCTCTTCGGCGATCGCCAGCAGATCGGCGTCGGTGACGCGCTTTCCACGCTCGCCGAGCTCTTTGACACGTCCGACGATTTCGTCGAGTTCCTCGTCGGTGACATCGATTTCGTGTTCGTTGAGGGCAGCTTTCGCCCCTGCCCGTCCGGTATGCTTGCCGGTGGCGATCCGTCGCTCGCGACCAACCATCGACGGATCGAACGGTTCGTACATCGCGTCATCCTTGAGCGTGCCGTCGGTGTGAATCCCCGACTCGTGGGTAAAGGCGTTCTCGCCGACAACGGCCTTGTTCGGTGGTAATTCAACGCCGGTGGCCCGTGCAACCGTTCGACCGAGGTCGTACAGCGACTCGGTCGCGATCGGTGCGTGTCCGTAGACGTGTCGGAGCGTCACCGCGATTTCCTCAAGAGCGACGTTGCCGGCCCGTTCGCCGATCCCATTGACCGTCGCGTGGACCATGTCAGCGCCGGCCGCAAGCGAGGCGAGGGTGTTTGTCATCGCCAGCCCCAGATCGTCATGGGTGTGGGTGCTTGTCGGCCCGAGTGCCGACAGCCGTGAGACTGCCTCGTAGACCCGTTCCGGCCCGGCAAAGCCGACCGTATCGGCGAAACAGACTCGGTCGGCGCCCGCCTCAAGGGCAGCCTCCATCAGCGACTCTAGATACGCGAGATCAGCCCGCGATCCATCCTCGCCGATGACTTCGACCCACAGTCCGTGGTCTGTGGCGTACTCGACGAGTT
>JBKHFN010000215.1:0-2973 GCA_046540195.1 Salinarchaeum sp. | reverse complement strand
GTCGTGGTCAATCAGCTGCTTGGTGAAGTACCGCGCCCCACGGCGCCAGTCAATGAGGAGGTGTTTCGTGAGGAAGCTCGCGACCACCTGCCGCGGGCGGTTGTGGATGTACCCCTCCTGGTTGAGCTGCCGCATTCCGGCGTCAACAAGCGGGTACCCGGTCTCGCCGGCTGCCCAGGCCTCGAAGTCCGCGTCATCATCGCGCCAGGCAATCTCGTTGGGGAGCGACTTGTAGTTCGACACCGGTAGATCGGGCGCGTAGTACAGCAGGTGGTAATTGTGTTCGCGCCAGCTCAGCTCATACCGGTACTTATCGACGTTCCGCCGCTCGCCACCGTGGACCGCGTTGTAGATCTCGCCGGCGCCGGCCCAGAGTTCGCGGACGCCAATGGCCCCAGTCGCGAGATATGGTGACATCCGCGATACCGCAAGTGTCGGGGCTTTAACAGCCCGTTCAAGATCATCGCGCGTGTCGTTATAAGAGGTAATCCCCTGATCTAAGAACTGATCAAAGCGCTTACGAGCCCCGTCATACCCCGCCTTCGGAAGGTCGATATCGGCGTCGGGCTCTGGGACAGTCTTTGCGTCGGTGACCGATGCGAGGGCATCGGCGTCCGGACGCTCGTAGGGGCCCCGCTTGGGCACGGTTTCCCAGTCGTTGTGAAACTGGCTGTGGTTGGGATAGCGGGCGTCCAGTCGACCAGGATCGACCAGCACTAGGTCGGTCCGTCCGTCGGTGTCGATCCCCTCACCTGCCAGTGCATCAGCAACCCGCCGCTCGCGGTTGCGTCGCGCGGCGCGGTAATGCTCGTTGTAATAGACCGTGTCAGCGTCGAGCTCGGCGGCGAGATCAACGAGCACGGACACCGGATCGCCGGCCCGTACGATGAGGTCACTCCCCATTGCACGGTATTCCTCCTGGAGGGCCTTGACCGATCGGAGGTAGAAGGCGCGCTGTCGAGCACCGAGTGTGCCGAGCAACTCCTTGTCGTAGACAAACACCGGAACGACAGTCCCACTGCGTGCGGCCGCCGCGAGCCCCGCGTTGTCCCGCGTTCGGGGGTCGCGTCGGTGCCAGAACAACTGCATGTCCTGTGGTGGGTGATCAGGCCGGTAGTGTCCTTCGTTTGGCCTCTAGCAGTGCTCGCGGGCGAGGCGTTCGGCACGCACGAGATCGTCGTTCTCGAGTGCCGCCCACACTCGTTCGTCCTCAAGGATGTCCCAGAGTCGCTGGCGTCGATCGGGCCGATCGTCGAGTTCGGTTCGGAGACGTGCCTGGAGTCTGATCATCGGGTCGACTCGCTCAACTTCGGGTTCGAGTTGACGGCGGAGGTACTTGCTCACGGCGGGGCTCTGACCACCGGTGGCAATCGCCACGGCCATTGCCTCCGTTTCGATCAGACTCGGTGTCAGGGTCTGACCGACCTGATCGACACGGTTGACGAGCGCCCCGGCCGTCTCCGCATTGGTGGCAAGCGTGTCGTTCAGTGATGCGTTGTCGGTCGCCGGAATGACGAGAAAGGCGTCGGTCACGAACGGTTCGGCCCGCTCCGGCGTGAGCTCAAGCCGGATCTGGTCGCATTCGAGGGTCGAGAACCGCTCGTGGAAGGTTATCGAGACGACGATGACGTGGGCCTCGGGAGCGAAATAGGCGGCTTTCCGAGCGGCGACAGCGCCTCCACCGAAGATAACGACCCGCTCGTCCGTAAAGTCGTGAAACAGTGGGAGCATCAGTCCATCTCCGTTGGGTGGCGTTTATCGACGATATCGCCGATGACTGTCGTCGCTGGCGGAGTAATCTCGGCTGCCTCGGCCCGTTCGACAATTGTCCCGAGTGTGCCGGTGACGGTCTGTTGATCGGGCCAACTGGCCTTCTCGATCATTGCGATCGGGAGGTCTGCCGGAATGTCCCGATTGAGGAGCGCGGCGACGTACTCGGGAAGTCGCTTGACGCCCATAACGACGATAAGCGTCTCACCGGCGGCCACACGGTCGGCAAGGGCGTCCCAGGAGAGATTACTGTCCGCCTTGTCCGCCGCCTCGTGACCGGTGATAACGGTGAAACTCGAGGTGACCTCACGGTGGGTGACAGGAATGCCGACAAGTTCAGGCGCGGCGACGACGCTTGTCACTCCAGGGACAATCTGAAACGGGATCTCTGCGGCAGCGAGCATTGAGGCCTCCTCGCCACCACGACCGAAGACGACCGGATCACCCCCTTTCAGCCGAACGACGTGCTCGCCTGCGGTCGCCCGATCGCGAAGTAGGGTGTGAATCTGCTCTTGGGTAGTACGCGGTGTTGAGCGCTTGCCGACATCGATACACTCAGACTCGCTGAGTTGTGCGAGCAATCGCTCGTTCGTCAGCGAGTCATACAGCACGGTGTCGGCCGTTTCAAGAAGCCGCCAGGCGCGGATAGTCAACAGATCCGGATCGCCTGGCCCCGCGCCGACGATGGCGACTTCACCGCCGTCGTGATGCCAGACGGGTGTCTGTGGTGTCGCTCCGACCCGGTAGTTATCCGGGGGTGCCGGACGGCCGTCTGCGCCTGGTGCAGCGGACTCGGGAGTCCCATCGTCGTGTTCTGATGCCATGATCCTCTCCCCGGCAGGCAAGAGCCTTGCCGGAGGAATCCAGTTGCGGGTGGTGTGCTCACGGTAATAAATCTGGTTTTTATCTACTACAACCAGAGTTGTCTTTGTGCCGACCGGGAAGACAACCAAAATTGTGCTACAACAAACGGAATTGTTTTACCGCGGGTGTCGCACAGATGGGGCTGATGGGGTCACTCCACCTGCCGGCCGAGGTTGCGCCGGGACCGACCAAACCAGAGGTGCGCGCAATCGTGCTTCAGCACCTCGCACTCAAGCCAACCGACCACATCGTCGACATCGGCGCCGGGTCGGGAGCCATCTCAATCGCCGCCGGCCAGACCGCCCGGTGGGTCGCTGGAACGGTCGGCGTAACCGCCCG
>JBKHFN010000214.1:0-3038 GCA_046540195.1 Salinarchaeum sp. | reverse complement strand
GTGTTGGCGGGGCGTTTGGGGCCGTTGCACGATATCTCGTCGGACAGGCTCTTCCGAATCGGTCGGTCCCGTGGAGTACGCTGGTGGTCAACGTGACCGGAAGCTTTCTGCTCGGTCTCGTGACAGCGGTGACGGCGAACGAGGTGCTCCAACTGACGCTCGCCGTCGGTGTCTGTGGGGCCTTCACCACTTACTCATCCTTTAGCTTCCAGACGGTCACACGCTGGCGCGAGGGTGATCGGCGCCTCGCTGTGGCGTACGCTTGTGGAACGCTTATACTTTCATTAGCAGCCTACGCGCTGGCGTGGGAACTTGCTGTAGGATTGCACGGCTGGTAACGCGGCCTTAGGTTTTTCCGTGACTCTGTTCTAGATCAGTGTAGGTATGGACATTGAGCAGTTCAGCACTGAGAACGCACCGACAGAAAGCGATGCTACGTTCCAACTCGAAAATTCTTACACGCTCGATGTGACTGTTGAGAACACGATTACCGCGAAGGTCGGCTCGATGGTCGCCTATACGGGCGATCTTTCTTTCACCGGCCAGATGAGCGCAGAGGGTGGACTCACCGGACTAATCAAGGAGGCAACAACAGGCGAGGGAACCCCGGTAATGACAATCGAGGGGGAGGGCCACGCCTACCTGGCCGATCACGAGAAGAAAATCCAGATCCTCGAACTTGGATCGCAGGACTCAATCACGGTCAACGGTGAGGATATTCTTGCCTTCGAGCCGAGTGTGGACTTCTCGATCAGCACCATCGATAGTCTCGCCGGGGCATTTGCCGGTGGATTCACCAACGTGTATCTCGAAGGGCCGGGGCAGGTCGCGATCACCACCCACGGCGATCCACTAGTGCTTGAACCGCCGGTGTCGACCGATCCCAGTGCGACTGTCGCCTGGAGCCAGACCACGCCGGATGTCGAGGTCAACCGCAACCTCTCGGATATGGTCGGCCAGGAATCCGGCGAACGGTACCAGATGTCGTTTGCGGGCCCTGATGGGTTCGTTGTCGTCCAGCCATACGAGGAGCTGTAGCTCGCTCACCAGGTAAACAGATAGAAGACGATCAGCCCGAGGCTAGTGAACACACTACCCAGTGCCGTCACCGACACCTACCCAACGTTGAGCGGCGCCCGGAAGCCGCGTTCTACCTCCGGTTGGTCGTAGCGAAGCCTGAGGAGAGCAAGGTTGACCAACCCGAACACCACCAGCACCATGACGTTCGCGAGTCCGGCGACCGCTCCAATGTCTCCTATGAGGATGAACGGTACGGTAACGGCGCCGACAAGCCCAACGGCGTAATGTGGCGTCTTCCGATCCGGGTGGATCCGCGAGAAACGGGCCGGAAAGACGTGATACTCCGACTTCGAGACGCCATAGAGTAGTCGCGAGGTCGAGATCTGAAGGATCAACACCGTGTTCATCGTTGAGAAGAGAGCGATTACCGCTAACAGTGTCGCGCCGGCCGCCCCCCATCCGGCCTGGGCAACATCAGCGAGTGGCGAGGCGGACGCTCCGAGTGCTTGCCAGTCGACCGGTGAGACCGCTGACAGTCCAACGAGCACGTACAGCAGGGTTGTGATCCCAATTGAGAGGATGATCGCCCGTGGAATAGTGACGGCTGCCGCCTCGGTTTCTTCAGCGAGGTTGACGACCGATCCCAAGCCGATGTAGGCAAAGAAGATCAGGAAGGCGGCGTTGACAATTCCGATCGCCCCATTCGGAGCGTGAATAGCCTGTCCGGGATCAAGTGCTGGCGCGGCAATCGCGATGATGATTACCAGACCGGCCACCTCAATCGCAGTAAACAGAATATTGATTTTTGTTGAAAGGTCAATCCCCCAGAAATTCACGAGTGCGGCGGCAACAACGGTCGCCGCGGCGACCGGTACAAGTGGCACCGACATGAATGTCGTCAGGTAGCCGGCGAAGGCCAGTGCAACGGCCGCCGAGGAGATAACGCCCATTGACAGCCGGTCGAGCGCCGCGATGTCTGAGACGAGTTCACGATCAAACGCCTCGCGAACGTAGATATAATCACCCTCGGCCTTCGGAAAGATTGAGGCTAATTCGGCGTAGCTCAGTCCGGTCAACGTCGCGATAATCGCCGAGAGGCCAAAGGCGAGGACAATCGAGCCGCCCGCTACCCCGGTTGCCTCACCGAGGATCGCGTAAATACCGGCACCGAGGATCAGCCCGACACCGTAGACGACCGCCTCCAGTAGTCCGAGTTCGCGACGGAGTTCGACCATTGGCTGAATGATGTGTTTTCCAACATAAAAGGCTGAAGGGGCTCTCGCTCACCCGCGCGCTGGAACGACCAGCACCGGACGGCTCGTCCGGCCGAGGACCCGCCGGGTCGTGCTGCCCAGTTGCTGTCCGACGAGATTGGTCTGACCTTCTGAGGCCATCACGATCAGATCAATGTCGTTGTCCGTGGCGTACGCCTCGATTTCGCCGGCGGCCGTCCCCCGAGCGAGCGCTGAGCGGATGGTCGGTGCGTCAATGGCGTTCGCAAGACGCTCAAGTGCTTCCTCGCCGGTCGCCTCAAGCCGGGCAATGTATTCCTCTGAGACGCCGCCGGCGTTGAACGCTCCGGCCTCGGCCTGAACGTCAACGACCGTCAGGAGATGTAGCACCGCTTCCATCTGGGTGGCCAGCGCCTCGCTGTACGGAGCTGCCCGCTCCGCAATCTCGCTGCCATCGGTCGTCAGAAGAATGTTATCGTAGGTGCGTCCGGTCGCCTCGGCCACCTCGCCGCCGGGAACTGTCAGCGCCGGAATCTCGATCCGCCGGAGCACACGTTCGGTTACACTCCCGAGGACGTGCCCGCCGAGTCCGGTTCGTCCTTGTCGGCCCATCACGACCAGGTCGATGTCGTGGTCCTCGATGAAGCCCGTGATGACAGCGCCAGCGGCCCCCTCGGCAAGGTGAGTCTCATGTGCGGGTCCGCCGGCGATGTCGAGGTCCTCAACGGCTTCAAGGATCGCCTCGCCGCGGGCGCGTTTTTTCGCCTCGTAGCCCTCACCGATGAG
>JBKHFN010000213.1:0-3070 GCA_046540195.1 Salinarchaeum sp. | reverse complement strand
TTTCAGGACCGATCTATGGACTGCCAGTCGTCGGATGGCTTCTTGTTGTCTTCGCAATCGTCGGACACGTAACCGCTATCCAGCGGTTCGCCGGGGCATGGAGCGATCTTCAGTAGGCGCGGCGCATCATTTAACCACGACGGCCGTCAACGGTCACATATGGTCCAGTGCGAGATGTGTGGTGCCGAAACGGCGAACCCGACGACAATCAAGGTCGAAGGTGCAGAACTGCAGGTTTGCAGCGACTGTGCCGAGTTCGGCACGGAGGTCCAGACGCAGGAGTCCTCAAGTACGTCGACCAAGTACTCAACGAGTTCATCCGGATCGGGCAATACCGGAGGCGGAAACACTACCAGCACCACGAGCAGCGGGAGCCGCAGCCGCCGTTCGGACATGTTTGATGCCGTAGACGAGCTGGCGCAGGACTACGATGATCGCATCCGTCAGGCGCGGGAGAACCATGGGCTTAGCCAGTCTGATCTAGCGAACGAGCTCAACGAGAAGGCCAGTCTCATCCGGAAGGTCGAACGCGGTGACACGCTCCCAAGCGATAAGCTTCAACAGAAACTCGAGCAGTACTTCGACATCTCGCTGAGCGCAGGCGGGGGGGACGAGGACACCGACTGGGACTCAGAGGTTGGGCCCGGGAACGTCACGCTCGGTGACGTTGTCGAACGCGGCGAGTAGCACTCGTACGAAGTCCGGCTTCGTGTGCACTCATCTGGCGTACCTGTGCGCCTGACCCCTGGCTGCCGGTATGTGATTGCTTGCCTGGCTGTTGATTCTGACCTCATTTTTGCTGGCTTTTGACTACCTGAACACCCCCGCCAACACGACGCACTCGCAATCTATATCCTCACGGGGCAGTGGTGCCTCGAACATGCACGTTCTAGTCAATCTGAAAGCCTACGACTGTGACCCGGTATCGATCGCCCACTCTATGGCTACCGTCGAGACGCCAGCGGGAACGCGTCTTGGAATCGCCCCGCAGACCGCCGCCATTAGTGCGGTCGCTGACGCCGCTGTCAACGTCTGGGGGCAGCACGTCGATGGGATCGACACAGGCAGTCACACCGGCCATCAGCTGGCAGAGAGTCTCGCCGCCGCGGGCGCGACCGGCACGCTGGTGAATCACTCCGAACGGCGGCTCACCCTTGCCGAACTGGAGGCAGCGATTAAGGCGGCTGAACGCGCTGGTCTCAAGACGGTCGTGTGTGCGAATACCCCCGAACAGGTCGCCGCAGTGACGGCACTCGGCCCGGACGCGGTGGCGGTTGAACCGCCGGAGTTGATCGGCACAGGCACGCCCGTCAGTCAGGCCAATCCGGCAATTGTCAAAGATGCGGTTGAGGCAGCTGCTTCTGTTGACCCAGAGGTCTCCGTCTACTGTGGCGCCGGTATCTCAACGGGTGAAGATGTCGCGGCTGCGGCCGAGTTGGGTGCTGAGGGGGTTCTGGTCGCCAGCGGCGTCGCTAAGGCCGATGATCCCGCGGCGGCCGTCGCGGATCTCGTCAGCGGCACAGCCTGAGGCTGCGGACAGGTACTTTTAAGCGGTTCCGCGGACCTGTTACTGTATGGTTCATCGCGATCTTCGGAGGTGGGACACGTGAGCGCTGCCGCCCTGCAGGACCTCTCTGAGGACGAACGCGCCGGTCTTGAGTTAGTCCGCGAATCCGGCGGGATTCACCAAAGCGAGTTCTGGAAGGAACTCGGGGTCTCCTCGCGCAAGGGCAGCCGGATCGTCTCGTCACTGCTTGAACAGGGTCTTATTCGCCGCCGGGACACCATCTATGAGGGGCATAACACATATTTTCTGATGCCAGCGGCTCGTGATCTTGACTTTTCACTGTTGATGGCCGGCGATATGCTATCGCCGTTCGTCGGCGAGGAGGAGGTCAATCCCCAGAGCGACGCCTTCTCGCAGTGGATCATGAACCTCGTCTACGAAGAGTAGCCCGGAGAACGGTGCGGAATCCGGTGGTCTTTTGCCTCCGCCACGCGGTCATATCTCCATGAACAAACGGGAACTTCTCGCCGTCCTTTCGGAGGATGCCCGTCGATCGACCGCCGATATCGCCCGGATGCTTGACGCTGATGAGGCGGAGGTGACGGCGGCCATCGAGGAGCTCGAAGACGCCGGCATCATCCAGGGGTATCAGGCGATTGTGGACTGGCGGGCGGCCGAGGATCAGCGCGTCCGCGCCGAGGTCGAGTTGAACGTCGCGCTTGATCAAGAGACCAACTACGAGGATATCGCCGAGCGGTTGGCTCAGTTCCCCGAGGTGGTGTCCCTTCAGTTGGTCTCCGGCGACTTCGATTTCCTCATGCGCGCGGAGGGAACGTCAATGCAGGAAGTCTCGCAGTTCATCAGCGACAAGGTTGCGCCCGTTCCGGAAGTCACCCAGACGGTTACCCATTACGTGATGAACACCTACAAAGAGCGCGGTGAGTCCTTCGAGACCGACACCGACGACGACCGACTTTCCGTCTCGCCATGACGACCGAACAGTTCACCTCGGCTTTCGAGACGGCTGACCGCGTTGAATCGGTGCCACCCTCTGGGATCCGCCGGTTTTTCGAACTCGCAGAGGAGGCCGACGATGTCATTTCGCTGGGTGGCGGTGAGCCGGACTTCGCGGCGCCATGGGCGGCCCGCGAGGCGGCGATCGATGCGCTTGAACGCGGACGGACCTCCTATACGACCAACCGGGGGCGCAAAGAGCTCCGCCAGCACATTGCCGAAAACGCCGCTCGCCGGTACGATCTTACGTACGATCCGGACGATGAGATTATCATCACGACCGGCGTTAGCGAGGCGCTGGATCTCGCTACGCGAGCGCACATCAACCCGGGCGACCAGGTGGCCGTTCCCGAGCCCACCTACGTCTCGTACCCACCGACAATCGTCTTTGCCGACGGCGAACCGCTAGCCGTGCCGACGGCACAAGACGAGTTCAAGCTCACGCGCGAGGCGCTTGAGGCGGCCGGTGCCGAGGATGCCGACGCGTTGCTGTATTGCTATCCGAACAACCCGACGGGGGCGATCATGACCGAGTCGGATCTTGAGCCG
>JBKHFN010000212.1:0-3087 GCA_046540195.1 Salinarchaeum sp. | reverse complement strand
CCGATCGACTGATAGACTCCGATCACGCCAACCATCGCCAGCGGCTTGTCCATGAGGTCGGGTAGCGCCGCTCCTGCAACGATCCACACCGACGGGAGGTGGGTCTGCCGACCGAGAAGGGCGGCCACGAGGAGGTGGGTCGGAAACAACACAGCGGGCGTATCTCGGGCGTCACAGGCTTTGCTCTGACGCTCACATACTAGAATCGAGGTCCTGAAAGAGTCCATCCGCCACGCCGGTCGCCTGGTAGTACATGTGCTTACGGAGAATCAAGGAGAACGCCTCGCGCTTCAGCGCGGGGAGGATGTCAAGGTGAGTCTCATCCTTCGGTTGAGCGACCGCTCGGGGACTTCGATGATGCGTCCCTCGTAGGGCTCAACAAGTCCAACCCGACGGAGCGCTTGATAGAGATGGCGGATGTACCCGAAGTCAATTGGAAGCTCGTCAGCCGTCGACCGCGAGCTCGAGAGTGAGGTCAATCGACTCGCCCGTCGGAGTCTCAAGTGTGGTCGCTAGCTCGCCGGCCTCCCAGTGCTCGCCGGAACATGGTCGCGCCGTTTCGGGGGTATCCTAAACCGTCAGATGGTGCATAATGATAGTATTGGCCTCAAGCCGAAGGCGGCTGATCGCCGCTTGTGAGACCATGCTGATGTATCGATAGTCAATTAAGCTAGGCTTGGTGACCGACCGCCCGTAGCGTTTTATTCGATGAGAACTGTACCCATAACGATGAGCCAGCACACGCTCGACGCGTTCGACCAGCCGGAGTTTAATCCCGGCGACCGCGTCGTCGACACGGATCCTATCGATCCGGACGACACGCCCGATGAAATGGTCATCCTTGATCGGGACATCGGCACAGCGGCGACGGTCACCGTCGATGGGGAGACGGTCGCCGAGCTCAATCCCTCATATCCCGCTGACGAGCGCGTCGTCGAAACAGCGTACATCAGCTATCTTGACAGCTACATCCCTCCGTGGCGAGAGTGGGCGCCAGCGGAACTCAGGGACCGTCTTGAGGCGTTCTGCCGACAGTGGGGGGTACGACAGGCCACGTACTCTTATCCGGAAGGGCGGCTGCAGCGCGTTACTGGGCCCTGACCACAGTGCAATTGCTCATGCGAGAGGCCTCGGCGGGGTGAGCCCAGCTTCCCATTGGGAGAGAGGACATCTGCTTGCACTGTGTCGATCAGCGTCCGATGGCATCGATCAACGAAGCGGCAACTACGCTGACGGACCCAATGAGGAGAGCACCAATATCGAGATGTGGTAACGGTCGACACTATTATGTATCCGTATGCGCTTCTATATAGAACATGTCGGAGGATCTGTTTGAATTCTATCGGACGGTGTCACTCGATGGACGGCCGGGAGCACCGCTTGATCTATTTCGCGTAACGACCGTCGCGTTCACCGGGTCGTCGGCAAGCGACGGACGGTATGCCACACTCGGTGTGGGACCGAATAAGCCGCTGTCGAGACTGTCGGAACCGGAGTTCATGGAACTGCGCGAGGAAACGCTGACGCGACTCGATACGCTCGTTGCCGAGCATGCCGCTGTCGACTATCCAGCCACGGAGCGACAGCGGATCGCCGAACAGATCCTCGTGTGCTTTGGCGCGTACATCACCCACGCATATACGTCAAGTGACCGGGTGCGAGAAGCCTGTGCCGCCGCGCTCGAAACGCTGCTTGAATCGTCCGATGCAAAGCGACTCACGCTGCTTGAGGAAGTCGCACACGAACACCGGGGACAGACAGACCGGCGTGGTGGGACAGCCGGACGGCGATCACCATCGTAGTCACACTCACGCCGAAGGCAGCGACGCCGAGAGGTGCTCAGCCATCGCAAGCCCATCCTGATACCGGTCGATGGCAGCCGTCTGGTGCTTCTGACACCCGAGGACACTGACGGCCCCATTCCCGACTGGGACAATGGGATGGACGGGGCGCGTCATCGCGAGTTGACAACTCGGACACCCTAGTCCGCCGGCCGGTCGGTGCTGGAGCAGTTCGGGCTCGGTGTCCGCGCATCCGATAAGCGGGACGCGCAGTGTATCGAGTAAGAGTACCGACCGATCGGACGGCCCCCCGGTACGCAACGCCTGCTCACACGCCTGACACCCAATGGCCAACTCGTCTACAGCCGTCTCGGGCTCCCACATCGGCCCTGCGTCCGAGGACATGACCCTTCGTAGGAGACCATCAGACAAAGGTGTGTGGGTCAACCTCTGCTGCCAAAATATCACTACGCCATTATACGAGCAGCAACAAGGGTCAGTGGGTCATGCCGGCAGTTCTCACAAAACGATTATATGACTGTCGAACAAAATTAAAGTATGGAATCGATGCAAGTCGATGATCTTGTAGAGCAGCTCAACGAAGCCGACGAGCCAAGTATGGAGGCGCTGCGGACGGCGGCGATGAGCGTCGATGTCTATAGCTTCGAGCCGGGGGCCGAGGACCCGATGCACTCCCACGGCGAGGACGAGGTCTACTACGTCGTCTCCGGGAGCGGGAGCCTCAACATCGAAGGCGACTACCAGTCGGTTGAAGAGGGCGATCTCATTTACGTTGAACCAGGGACCGAACACCAGTTCACCGACTTTGAGGACGAGCTCGTGATGGTGGTCTTTTACGCACCGCCACACGGGTCACAATCCTAACGCGGCACAAAGACGCTCGCGGGGACGGCCGCCTGCCGACTGTTCGTTCTTTTCGCTACGGTCCGGGGCTGACTGTTCAGCCTACTTGAACCGGGGAGCTACGAGACGTACGATCAGGATTCGCGCCACTTGTGACCACACTCAACGCAGGTGAATAGCCGAACCTCATAGGAGCCGCCCGGTTTCGGCATCATCTCATAGTAGGCCCGATCACTATCACAGTCAGCTGTCGGACAGGACTCCCGCACTGTCTCGGTTGAGCCTTGGGTCGCATCGGCTACAGCTGGTGTCCCATGGTCCTGCTGTCCATCCTGGATTGCCATCGCCGCTTCTGTTTGCAAGTCACGTGGCGCTTCATGCTCGCAGGATGCCTTGTTGAACGCTAGACAGCGTCGGGGTAGGGGTAGTTAATCGCATCTCT
>JBKHFN010000211.1:0-3103 GCA_046540195.1 Salinarchaeum sp. | reverse complement strand
AACAAGCGTGTCCCAGAGCCACTCCATCCCGGATTCCGGGTCGCCAGGCACCGTCGATGTCGTCCGGGTGATCAACTCGTCGTAATCGTCGATATCATAGGCCTGCATGAAAGCGTAGACGTTGGTCGACTCAACGAAGTCCGACGCAGGATTATGGACAACCTCGTCCATCGCGGGCATGTCTGACGGTGTCATGTGTAGTGGACACAAACCGAAACCCGCTATTAAGAATTGCCATCACCTCAGGTGGCCGCCGCCACAAAGTATTAGTAAAGTTCTAGCACACGTCATGCTACCATGGAGTTTCGCGAGCCCGACGAGCACTCGATGATCCGATCGACCGCGACAGAAATCGCCAGCGAGTACGATTCGGCGTACTGGCGGGCAAAAGAGGAGGAAGGCGAGTTCGCTAACGAGTTCTGGGAGGCACTGGCAGAAGCTGGCTTTCACGGGCTGATGGTCCCGATGGATTACGGTGGCGCCGGCATGGGCATGCAGGAGATGGGTATTGCCATGGAGACTCTCTGCGCGGAGGGGTGCGGTATGGCGGGGACCTGGTATCTGGTGTTGACCGCCGGAATGGCGACAGTTGGGATCAACGAGTACGGCACCGACGCCCAGAAGGAGCGGTATCTGCCTGATATCGCCGCTGGCGAGCGCGAGTTCTGTATCGGGATCACCGAACCCGAGGCGGGCACGAACACGCTTAACACGGGGACTCGCGCTCGCCGTGACGGCGACGAGTTTGTCATCAACGGCCAGAAGGCCTGGATCACGTTCTCCGATCGTGCTGACAACATCATTCTCGTTACCCGGACAACGCCGGCTGAGGATGTTGAGCACCGGACCGACGGCATCAGCCTGTTTATCATCGATATGGACGCCCCGGGGATCGACGTCTCACCCATCCCCAAGCACGCGATGAACTACTCGAAGTCCTGTGAGGTGTTCTTTGATGACGTGCGCGTTCCCGAGGAAAACCTCCTGGGGTCAGAAGACGGCGGCTGGGATCCGCTCGTCGAGATGATTAATCCCGAGCGGATCGGCTTTGCTGCCGCCGCCACGGGGATCGGCAAGCTTGCCGCCGACGAAGCCATCGAGTACGCCACCGATCGCGAGGTGTTCGGCGCTCCGATTGGCACCCACCAGGCGGTCTCCTTTCCCATCACCAAGGCGTACGCCCGAATGGAGGCGGCCGCGCTTATGCGGCAGAAGGCTTCCTGGCTGTACGATCAGGGTCGCTCCTGTGGGTATGAGACTAACGTCGCCAAGGCCACCTCGATTGAGGCCGGCATCGAGGCGGTCCGGCACGCGATGCAGGCCTTCGGAGGGTGGGGCTTCGCCAAGGAGTACGATGTCGAGCGGTGGTGGCGTGAGGTGAATCTCGCGCGTCTGGCACCGGTGACCCAGCAGATGGCATATAACCACATTGGGCAGCAACTTGGCTTTCCACGGTCGTACTGAGGCATGGCCACCGTCCACTCCATCGATCCGATCCGGTCGGCACTGTACGTCCCGGCGAATAAGCCGGCATGGCTCGCATCAGCGGCTGATCACGGAGCCGATGTCGTCATCCTTGATCTTGAGGATGCGGTGGCGCCGTCCGCGAAGGCCGAGGCCAGAGAACATGTCACCGAGTACGCACCGGAGCTTGCCGCCGCCGGTCAGCGTGTCTACGTGCGGATCAATGGTCACGCCAACGCCGCAACCGGCCACGCCGCCGCAGATATTGAGGCGGCCATGACCGCTGGCGTTGAAGGGCTGGTATTGCCGGACGTCACAGAAGCGGCGGACGTCACAGCGACGGCGACCGTGCTTGAACATATCGAGCGTCGCGAGGGCCGACCGGTCGGGAAGACGACACTCATGCCGATCATCGAGACGGCCGCTGGGATGCGTGCCGCCCACGCGGTGTGTTCGGCCTCCGAACGGGTCCGAACAATCGAGTGTGGCGCTGTCAAAGGGGCCGACACCGAACGCGCACTCGGCTTCGAGTGGACTGGGCCCGGTGGGGCGGGGCTTGAGACGGTCCACCTCCTCGAGAAGGTACTGATGGACGCCCGAGCGGCCGACGTCGAGTATCCCCTGTCGGGGCCCTACGTCGATATCGAGGATACTGATGGGCTGCGGGCAGACATGCAGTTCGCCCGGGAGGTAGGGTACGATGGATACGTCGTCATCCACCCCGATCACGTTGCACACGCCAATGACATCTACCTGCCCGACGCCGAGACGGTCGAGTACTGGATCGGGGCCTATGAGGCCCTCCAGGAGGCCCGCGAGACGGGCGATAGCGCCGCCCGATACGAGGGTGAAATGATCGATACCGCGATGCTCGACACCGCACGGCGGTACCTGCGGTTCGCCCGAGCGTTCGGGGCCGAGCTTGAAATCGATGCTGAGATCCCAGCCATTGACGGCTGAATGACGACCGGGATCGAACCAACCTCAATATTTAAATATGATAGTGGTATGTCTACCAGATACATGGTGGCAAGTCACAATCTACCTGACTACGATGCTGCGCGTGCATCGTTTTCCTGGGACGATATCTACACCGAGGCCGACTGGGACGCTCCAGAAGCGCTGAATATTGGCCACGAGACGGTTGACCGACACGCCAACGATCGCGGCCGGGTTGCGCTGTATCAGGTCGACACCGACGGCGAACTGTCGACGATGACATTCTGGGAGTTGTCAGACCGGTCAAGCCAGTTTGCACACGTCCTTGAACAGCTGGATGTCGACGAAGGCGACCGAGTCTTTTCGTTCATGCCGCGGATCCCCGAGCATTACGTCGCACTGATCGGGACGCTCAAGCGTGGAGCTATCTGGGGAAGCATCAACGAACGCTTCGGACCCGACGGGATTGCCTACCGGCTTGACGATTGTGATGCGTCAGTCGTCGTGACGACTACGGACAACCGCGATCGGATTGCTGCCGCTCTTGAAGATGCGCCATCGGTTGAGCACGTCATTACTGTTGATCGTGGAGGTGGCGCTCCGCCGGAGGATGTCCTGTTCAACCCGACCCTCGATCAGATGCCGACAGACTACGCTGTCGCTGAAACCGCCGGCGAAGACGACGCATTGCTGTATTACA
>JBKHFN010000210.1:0-3131 GCA_046540195.1 Salinarchaeum sp. | reverse complement strand
TCTTCGACGAGAAGATGGGCGACACCGTCCACATGGCCGTCGGGCGGGCCTACGAGGACACTGTCGGGCCGGACAACGAACGCAACGACAGCGCCGTACACGTCGACATGATTGTCGATATGAGCGAGGACTCCTATATTGAGGTCGACGGCGAAGTCGTCCAGCGCAACGGTCGGTTCGTCTTCGAAGCGGGCTTCGAGGACGCCTAGAAGGGGTACTCGCGGTCCTCTCGCTGGATCGAGATCCACTTGGTCTCGGTGAGCTCGCGAAGGATAATCTCGCTGTTGTATCCACCCATCCCGGAGGCGTTGGTTCCTGAGAAGGGCACATGCGCCTCATCGTTAACCGGCTGGTCGTTGATGTGAACATGTCCGGTCTCTAGCCGGTCGGCAATATCTAACGCGGTGTCGAGATCGCCCGCGTGGACCGATCCAGAGAGTCCATACGGGGTATCATTCGCGATGGCGACGGCCTCGTCAATATCAGAGAACGGGATTACCGGTGCGATCGGCCCGAAGTGTTCGTTAGACGCCGCTGGCATGTCATTGGTGACATTTGAGAGGACCGTCGGCTCAACCACCAGCGAGTTCTCAACGTCGGCGAGGGAGGCAGTTCCGCCACCGGTCTCGAGTGTCGCCCCCGCGGCCACAGTCTCCTCAACATACCCGAGCATCGCGTCGCGCTGGGCCTCATCGATAATCGGGCCGACGACCGTGTCGAGATCGTGAGCACTCCCGACAGGCAGGGCCTCGGCTCGCTCAACGAGCGCATCGACGTACGCGTCGTAAACATCCTCGTGGACAACGTGTCGGTTAATCGAGATACAGACCTGCCCCTGGTGGACGAAGCTACCGAAGATAGCGCTATCAATCGCCGCTTCAAGATTGGCGTCGGCGGTCACAACGTGGGCGTTGTTGCCACCGAGCTCCATCGCCTGGACGGCGAGGTTCTCCGCAGCGATTGAGGCGACGCGACGGCCGACCGCGGTCGATCCGGTGAAGGCGACCGCGTCGCTCTGTGAGTGGCCGGCGACGGCGTCGCCGATCTCTGATCCGCGACCGGTGACGACATTGAGCACCCCGTCGGGCAGCCCTGCTACGTCCGCGAGTGCCCCAAAGAGCAGTCCTCCAACGATCGGCGTGTTCGTCGCTGGCTTGAGCACGACCGTATTTCCGAGGGCAATCGCCGGGGCGATCGCCCGCATCGAGAGATTGAGTGGGAAGTTCCACGGCGAGATGGCCGTCACAACCCCCTTGGGGATACGTTCGATACGGTGTTCCTTGTCTGGGATATTGGATTCTCGATGTTCGCCCGCAGCCCGATTGGGGTAGGTTGCGGCCTCACGGGCCTGATCAAGCGTGAGCTCAACGGACGTTTCTCCCATGACGCGTGCTCCGCCGGCCTCGCGTGCGAGAAGATCGACGATCGCCTCGCGGTTGGCCTCAATCGCGTCGATGAGATCTCGGATAGCCTGGACCCGCCGAGCTGGGGGCTGTGCAGCCCATGCCGGCTGGGCGTCCGCCGCGGCCTCGTAGGCCGCATCAACATCGGCCGTGACGCCGGCGGGAACTTCAGCGACTGGCTCCCGAATCGAAGGATCCTCAACAGTGATCGACTCGTCTCCCGCAGAGGCGGTCCACGAACCGTCGACATAGAGGTGGTTCCAGTCGGTGTCGAGCCTGATTGGGTGAGTCATACAACGAATAAGGAACGCAACAATAAGAGGACATCCCTGCGTACAAAGGACACAATTGCGCCCGTCACACCACGGCCGAATCCATCAACCCACCGTCGCCGCGTTGCCGTCCCGGTGATTTCTCCCCCGCCTCACTCGATCAGCACTGACGCGAGTCGCTTCTTAGGGCGGGCACTAGCGCCTAAAATGAGAAACAACGGGCGTACTGGGATTTGAACCCAGAATCCTCGGCTTAGAAGGCCGATGCTTTATCCAAGTTAAGCTATACGCCCTGCACTTCATTAGAGACGAAGATATCAAAAAAGGTCCGGACGCCGGAAGGTGTGGTCAATAAAGTTAATTGATTACCACGGCAAGGGTCGCCACTGATGGGCTTTGACGCGTTGCCGCTGGTGGTCGAAAACGCCGTGATCAGTGGGTCGATGACCCTGTGGGCTGGCGGACTCGCACTCGCGGTATTGCTCACGCTATCGGCATTTTTCTCCTCATCGGAGATTGCGATGTTCTCCTTACCCAATCACCGGGTCGAGCCACTCGTCGAGGAGGGGCGCCGCGGCGCCCGATCGCTGAAGCGGCTCAAGGACGATCCCCACCGGCTGTTGATGACGATCCTGGTGGGCAACAACATCGTTAACGTCGCGATGTCCTCATTGACAACGGGGCTACTGGCGTACTACGGGTTTCAGCAGGGCACTGCCGTTGCCATCGCCACCTTTGGGGTGACGGCAGTGGTATTGCTCTTTGGGGAGGCGGCACCAAAGTCCTACGCGGTCGAAAACGCCGAGTATTGGGCGTTACGGATCGCTCGACCGTTGCGAGCCTCAGGATACGTCCTGTCGCCGCTCGTGATCACGTTCGACTATCTAACACGGCTGGTGAACAAGGTCACCGGCGGACGGACCGCCGTCGAGGACAGCTACATCACCCGCTCGGAGATCAAGGACGTCATCACAACCGGCGAGCGCGCGGGCGTCATCGAAGAGGACGAACGAGAGATGCTCCAGCGGATCCTCCGGTTTAATAACACCATCGCGAAGGAGATTATGACGCCGCGGCTCGATATGACGGCGGTCTCCATCGACGCACCGCTTGAGGAGGCACTGACAACCTGTGTTCAGGACTCACACACGCGGCTGCCGGTGTATGAGGGGAGCCTAGACAACGTTGTCGGCGTGGTCTCGGTCGACGATCTCGTGCGCGAGCACGTCTACGGCGAGCGTAACGATTTAAGCCTGCAGGACCTCCTCGAACCGACGTTGCACGTCCCGGAGTCAAAGAACGCCGACGAGTTGCTTACCGAGATGCGCGAACAGCGGGTCCCGATGGTCATCGTGATCTACGAGTTCGGCACCACAGAGGGGCTGATCACGATGGAGGACATGGTCGAGGAGATCGTCGGCGAGATCCTCGAAGGCGGCGAGGAGGAGCCGATCGA
>JBKHFN010000209.1:0-3133 GCA_046540195.1 Salinarchaeum sp. | reverse complement strand
GTCTCGGGATCAAGCCCCAGAGCAGTTGACTACTGAGACCATTGGCGGCGCTGTCGTGTCCCGTCTATCGTCACCACAACAGACACTCATCAGGGAAGCGTCCAGTCGATGTCGAGCGCGCGGTGGCGGAACCGAGGATAGGTCACCACCTCGAAGATCGCATTTGCCGCTGCGTCGGTCGCGAGCGCGGCGACCATCAGGTATGCGACATCCGTGCGGGTCGTCACGCCCCAGAGCTTCGCACCTGGTTCGGCAACCGTGACACCGTGCGTCCGGCTGCCGCCGACGAGGACACCCGGTCGGAGGATCGTATGACGGATCGCAGCATCCCTAATCGCCGTCTCGGCGTCGGCCTTCGCCCGTTGGATCGGCCCGATCGCCACGTCAAACAGCTGTGCCAGCGGACTCGCCGGGCCGGATCCAACGCCGAGAGCGGACTCCATCACGAACGCCTCTACGTCTGCGTCAACGGCTGCCTCAAGGAGTGCCTTGTTCCCTGCTCCGTCGACCAACGGTCCATCTCCAAGGAGATCTGTGGCCCCTGACCCAACGGCCGAGAGCACGGCGTCAACACCCGTGACGGCGGTGTCAAGCGCCTCAGGAGCGAGCAGGTCGTCGACCACGACGTCGTCAGCGCCATCGGCCCGGAGGCGTGACCGGTCGTCGGCCGACCGGGTGAGAGCCCGCACCTCGATGTCAAGCGGCGCGAGTACGCGAAGCAGTTCCTGACCGGTGTCCCCCGTTGCACCAGCAACGAGTACCGTGTCGACTGGATCAATGGACATACACGACGTTACGAGTTCGTCCTACAAGAGCGGCTCCACCGCGGTGGCGTTACTCGACCGCGACGACTTCGACGTTGAATTCCAGCGTTTCGCCGGCGAGGGCGTGGTTGAAATCGATCCGCACGACCTCGTCGTCAACGTGTACGATCCGACCGACGTCGCCGCGTTCGGTTTCGACGCGGTCACCCTCCTCGGGGACCTGTCCATCGAGCATCTCGATGAACTGTTCAGCGTCGTACGCCTGGAGCAACTCGTCATCGTGTTCGCCGTAGGCCTCCTCCGGTGGGATGACGAAGGTCGGGGTGTCGCCGACCTCACAGCCCACGAGTCCCTCTTCAAGTCCGGCAATGATCTCACCGGCTCCGACCTCGAAGGTCAGCGGCTCGTACTCCCGGTTTGGCTGTGCGTCGTCAAGACCGGCCTCTTCGGCGACCGAAGCGCGTGAGGTATCGAAGACGTTGCCGTCTTCGAACTGGCCGGTGTACTCAATGGTGACCGTGTCACCTGTAGTAATCGTCATGCTTCATCAAGTGGCCGTAGACGGATAAGTCGTTGTATCACCCTTTGACCGCTCCAGACTCCCAGCCCTCGCTGTGAATACGCGCCTCTGGTGTGCCGAGCTCGCTGAGCCGGTCGGTAGCCTCAACAACCATCGGTGGTACCCCACAGACGTAGAAGTCTCGTTCGTCGAACGTATCGAAGCAGTCCTCAAGATGCTCTTGGACGTAGCCAACATTGTCGAGCCAGTCCCATCCGGGATCCGAGAGCGTGTATGTAACCGTTAGATTCGGATTGGCTGCGGCGAGATCATTCAACAGTCCACGGAGAATGATTGACTCGGCCCGTTTCTCGCCAAAGATGAGATGGGCATCGCCAGTCCCCTCCCGAAGATACTGCCGGAGAATCGCCACCAGCGGGGTGATCCCCGTTCCGCTTGCCAAAAGAGCGATGTCGCGGTCAGGATCAGCGAGCGTGAGGTCGCCGTCAATGGGGCCGATGGTCACCTTATCACCACGGTCGCGGGTATGCATGTACGACGAGGCCAACCCATCCTTGTAGCGTTTGATAGCGAGTGTGAGCTGGTCGGTCCCTGGAAGGTTCGTTGGCGTATACGGCCGGACTACCTCCTCGCCGCCCACCTGTTCATTCTGTACTTTGGCGTGATTGCCGACATCACGCCGCCGGTGGCCGTCGCCGCCTACGCCGCCTCCGGCGTGGCCAAATCCGACGCCTTTGAGACCGGGGTCAAGGCCTTCGCGCTGTCACTCAACAAGGCGATCGTTCCCTTTGCGTTCATCATCTCACCCGGCATCCTGCTGCTCAAAACCGGCGTTGAGGTGCCGAACTCCGATGATACCTACCGGGTGCTCACCGGCGGCGACCTCATGGATGTCGCCTTTTCGATTCCGGAGGTGGTCATCCCCATTGTGAGCCTCTTCATCGGGGTGTTCGCCCTTGGCCCAACCGTCATCGGACACCTCTATGACACCGTCTCTGGGCTCGAACGTACCGGATTTGCCGTCAGTGCCGCGCTGTTGATGGTACCGACGCTTCTGGTGAGCGGTGTTTCGGACCTTCTCTCGCTGCTCGCACTCGGTCCGCTCCCCACCACGACGGCCGTCGACATCGGGCTCCGGATCGTTGGCGGTGTCTTATTACTCGGGCTGATGCGATACAACCACCGACGTGGCCGACACAACGACGATGTTGAGGGCGCCCCGGTCTGAGGACTGGTGTTCGATACGATGTTGTCTCTCCGATGTGGCGTCAACGGATGCCGTCAGAATCCGTGGTTTATTTGCTGTGTTGAATAGACAGACGGCGTCGGGATAGACCGTTAAATCAGTAAGGACGAAGCCGAGGAGGTCGGATATGGTGGAAGTCGATCTCCTCGACTTCGTTGAGACGTTCAAACGCCTAGCTAAACAAGCGTTGGGGAAGCACGCGGGCGAGCCCGCCACCGGCGGGTTCGCCCGCTGGAAGCACGTCGTGATTCACGGAATACGCAGCGAAGAGGAGTACAGCTTCCGTGAAACCGAAAACCGGCTAGAGTATATGGGCGAGGCTCTTACCGAACTCAGTGAAACAGCGTGAGTATCATGGCATCCCGCTGAATGCGTCTGTGTGTGAACAACCAAACCGCATTCGGCGGGATGCTTCAGCAACTTGTTGAGCTCACATCAATAGTGTTGCGGCCAGAGCCGCTCGATGCCGAGATCGAGCGGCGCTGCAAGCACGCTTGGGAACAAGCTCCTTGCCCCGATTGCGGTGAAACCACCGTCAACGCCGGGGACAGTAGTAACTAACGCAACTTCTGAATGAATCCGTCGAGATGGTTTTCGATCCAC
>JBKHFN010000208.1:0-3167 GCA_046540195.1 Salinarchaeum sp. | reverse complement strand
GACTGTTTCGTGCCGTTCGGGCAGTGCTCTCTCGACTCATTCGGGAAGTAACGAACATCGGAAAGGTCTGCTCCGTTGAGATGGCGATCAGTCCCTCCGCCATCATCTGTGCGAGTCCGGAGCCGGCCATCATGCCTTGAATACCGGCGAAAAACGGAAACAGCAGAATGATACCGGCGGCGGCTTTCGCGCCTTCGTTGAACTTTTCGCGGTAGGCTGCTGGGTTCGTCCAGACTAGGATCCCAGCCATCAGAAAGCCAAAGTTCACGACATTGAGTGTCAATGCGTCGAGTCCGTTCGTGACGAACTGGTAGCCGACTACCCCGACGCCCGTGAGGGCGATGAGCCCTCCAAGGAGGCGACTGTTGTCGATCACTTCCGCCGGTGGCCGTCCGCCGCGTTCAGTCTCGGCGGCCGGCTGTTCGCCTGCGTCGACCGTTCCACCATCGGTGCTGGTCTCGACAAGTTCGGATTCAGGGATGTACTCGGTGATGCCCCGTGCCCGAGTCCCCGACGGAGCGAGCACATATAGGACAGCAAGCGCAAAGAGAATCGACAATCCGACGAGTGCCAGTCCATAGGGATGGAAGATGGTCTGAGAGGCCGGGACAGCCTCGTTGACGATGCCCTGTTCAATGAACGCGTTCCCCTCGGTAGCGAGCATCAGCGGTAGTGACCCACAGAACTTCTGGGTGAACTGGAACAGAGACTCGGAAGAACGAGGCGCATGAACCGGATACCTTCTAGATGACGTACCCAATACTTCTGTGAACTACTAGGGCTGATGCCGATAATCCCCAGTGCCAGGTCAGTCCAAGGCCCATGTAGCCGGCGACTGCCAACAGGGGATAGTGAACGTCAAAGTCTGCTTCGTGGGCGGTTTTACCCATCTCGCGGGCGAAGATCGCTCCCAGAATCAGGCTGAACCCCCAGTGGACCCACGCGATGGCCATCGCGAAGGCACCGACGAGCACCGCCGCCTGCCCGGGACCATTTGGAAGTTTCGTCAGTCGCACCAGGAGGTCGTTGATTCGCGGGTGATACGCCAGCGCGAACCCGGTCATGAGAATGAGCACCATCTGCATCGAGAAGGTCAGAAACGCCCAGAACCCGTCATACCAGTGTCCGACCATCGCACCGGGGCCTGCGTCCGTCACGAACACCCCGGCAAGAAAAACAATGTACGAGAGCAAAATGGCGAACAAAAACGGACTCGGCATCCACCGTTCGACCGCCTCGGCGATCCGGTACCCGACGCGTTCGATCGTTGACGACTGTGTGTCACTAACTGCCATGTGCATCTACGGTCGGCCAAACACGCATAAACACTCCGGAAGAGGGAGACGCGACCGGAAGGTGATCTCCGTCTGTTTTTCTACAGCAGTATTGTCCAAATGTCGAATTACTATTCACAATACCTAAGGTGGTGGATCGAATACAACGGTATGTGAGCGAGGATCCGTCCATCGAAGAACTCCGCGAACAGAAACTTGAGGAGATCCGATCGCAGGTAGAAGGTGACGATGCCCCTGACACCGGTTCAGAACCGGCGTCGGAGACACCCGCCGAGCCGATCCACATCGAAGGCACTGATCACCTCTCTGAGACGGCCGAGCAGTACGATGTCGTGATCGCGGACTTTTACGCGGACTGGTGTGGTCCGTGCAAGATGATCGCGCCGATTCTCGAAGAGATCGCCGAGGAGACCAACGCCGCCGTTGCAAAGGTCGACATCGACCAACACCAGCAACTGGCTAGCCAGTACGGCGTTCGGGGTGTTCCAACGCTGATCGTCTTCTCCGACGGTGAGGCGGCTGATCGCATGGTCGGGATGCAGCAAAAACAGACGCTCATGCGCGCGCTCTCGCAGTACGGCGTGGCGTGATTCTGGCGTTCAACTTCGTTTCATACCCATGACTGAGGATCCAATCGACATCGACGTGGCAGTGATCGGTGGCGGCCCGGCCGGGACCAGTGCGGCGGTGTACACGGCCCGGGCCGACCAGACGACGTACGTGTTCGACGACGGTGGGGGCACCACCCGTGACGTCGGGCGCATGGAGAATGTCTTCGGCTTCCCCGAGGGCATCACCGGCCCCGAGATCGTCGAGGTCGGCCAGGAACAGGCCACCCGCTTCGGTGCGGAGATCATCACCGAAGAGATCATCCGTGTCGGCCATGCCGACGAGGATCATTACGAACTCGAGACCATGGAACACCTGTACCGGGCTCGCGGGATCGTCATCGCCAGCGGGGCGGCCTATGAGTCCCCGGCGATCAAGGGGGTTGACGAGTACGAGGGCAAGGGTGTTTCCTACTGCGTCGAGTGTGATGCGTACTTCTACCGGGACCGTCCGGTTGCCGTTGTCGGCGCCGAGAACTACGCCGCTAAGGAGGCGCTCATGCTGCTTGATTATACCGACGACGTTCAGTTGCTCACCAACGGTGACGAACTCGCCGTCGATCCCGACCTGGAGGCCCAACTTGAGGAGTCAGGCATCGCCGTCAATACGGCCCGCCTCGACCGGCTTGAGGGCGAGGATGGCCTCGAAGCCATCGTTACCCGCGATGAGGAGACTATCGAGGTCGATGGCCTGTTTGTCGCACTCGGCGCGGCTGGCGGAACCGACCTCGCGGAGAAACTCGGAGTTGCCACCGAGGGCCAGTATATCCAGACGGACGAAGAGGCGGCGACAAATGTCCCCCGCGTGTACGCCGCTGGCGACGTCACCGGTGGCCAACAGCAGGTCAACACCTCCGTTGGCGAGGGCACCCGCGCGGGCATCAACCTACTTGAGGAACTTCGCGGCACTTCCGACTACAAGGACTACCAGAAACTTGAATCCTCACCGACGCCGTAAGCTTGGAGTCCTCGTGAGCGTCTGACAGGCGTCATACCCAGATTTATATATCCATTTGCCATGTGACAGGTATGGGATCGACAGCACAACGCTCATCGACGCTTCAAGAGTACTGTGAGCACTGTGGCGTCGAGACGCCACATCGTGTGTCACTCGAAATCCGCCGAGAGGCTGGTGACGCCGACGAGGTTGGACACTCGCGAACCCCCTACCGCATCGCCGAGTGCCAGCACTGTGGCACGGCAACGGCCCGGCGAATGAACAACGTCTAGGGACCGCCGCACTATTGTACGCGCTGTTCGAGTA
>JBKHFN010000207.1:0-3181 GCA_046540195.1 Salinarchaeum sp. | reverse complement strand
AGAGTGACCGACCGCCGCAAGGCGGTCGGGAGCGAGTAGGGCGGGGTAGTTTACTCGTCCGCGACTGTCGTCTCCGGTGGGGCGACCTCTGCTGGGTGCCACGCGAGCGCCTCGTCATAATGGAACGCTTGGTGGTCCTGTTCGGGATCGATGACCGTCAATGAGAGCCAGTCGTTATCAAGGAGCGTCACGAGCTTCTCGTTCGCAGCAAGGACGTCGGTGACTCGGTCAACTGGGGCGTGCACAATTGTCGAGAGCCGCAACGGTTGGTGATAGAGCTCGTCGTCGGTCCGGAAGAGTGACTGGAGTGGGAGACCGGCCATCAGATCCCCACCGTTACCCTGGTAGACCCCGATGTTCCCGACGGGATTGTGGGTGATCTTCGAGCCGCTGCCGTAGACCGCGTTATCGACACTCGCAAAGTAATACTGGGTGTTGATCCACTGTGTGACGACCATCGGCCCGGTCAGAATCGCCTCAAGCGCCTCGCCGCCGACATCCTGCTGCCAGTCGTATGCGTGTAAGAACACCCGCTCGTCCAGGTCAAGATCCTTCGTGAGCGCCCGTGGGCCAACGATGAATCCCGCGTTTCCGGCCAGTCCCCACTCCGGCCGGGGTTCCGCCCAGTCGGTTGCCCGGCGTTCGACGTCGTGGCGACCGTCACGATCATCAGCACCCATGTCCGCCGCCCGCTCGGCGGCCGCGTTGGTTCGCGCAGTAGCGAGAGCGGCCTCCAGCTGGTCAATGTCATTGGCGTGAGTCTCCGGAACGTCGGTGGTGAAGAGCTCAACGTGGCTCGTCGTCGTGGCATGTTCGCCGGCCACAAAGACGGTATTATCCGGAACCGCAATACCGCGGTCGCGAAGACTCGCCTTGACCGCCGGATCATTACAGATGGTGGCGAGTGCGCGGGCGTTTGGTCCACCAGGGTTGCCGGCACAGGCCCCACAATCGAGACTCGAATCAAAGGGATTGTTCGTCGTCTGGCTACTGTGCCCAGCGAAGACGACGACCCGCGCGAATTGATCGAAGCCCATCCGCTCGAAGGCTGCTGCCGCGTAGGCGACCCGCTCTTCGTGGGTGAACCCCTCCGGAAGGGCATAATCCTCCGCGGGCTGGTACTCAACTGACGGCGTACAGAAGGTATCTTCATCGGGGACATGCTTGTCGACAGCCGCGTCCACCTCATAGACGCGCTGTGGAACGAGTGTCCGGGCGGCCATGGCCAATCCGTAACCCGGACCAGCGGTCTCAACGAAATTAAACGCGGTCGCTGCGTTTGCTTTGAGCGCCTCAAAAACGTCGTTGCTGACCTCGCGCAGCGCATGCCAGCGGTCGTACTCAGCCTGCTCTGCCGTGTGGATCTCATCCGGGCGATCAACGACACGGCGTTCGACATCGTTCATCGGCGGACAGGCGTCACTTGTGATCGACGCATCATAGCCCTGATACCGCATGGGGATGCCGAAAAACCCGGCGTAGCCGTAGGTCTCGTAGTCGCCAGCCGCCTCAATATGACGACGAATCCGCTCCGAGCGGGTGTCGATGCAGAATACGAGCTGGGCTTCCGGACGGGACGTATCAGCGGCGAGATCATGCGTTGCACTCGTCTCGGTCACCGCATCAAGCAGCTCACGGCGGTAGGTGGCCTCCCAGGCGGAAAGCCAGAGGTCCGCCAGCGGCCGCTCGTCGTCGATCTCCGGCTGGTTGTCGAGGACCATTGGCGCACTGAACATCTCGGTGAGCGCTAGACGAACGGCCAAGTAGCCAGCAAGCGTGATCGGATACTGCTGGTGCCAGGCATCGGCCGCGTCGATCCGGTCGATGATGAACCCGGACCAGCCCGGGAGTGCCGCTAGTTGATGCTCGAAGACCTCCGACCATGCCGATTCGGGAACGTCTGCCAGAAGTGTCTCGATGGCGGTCAGTGGATCCGCCGACAGGGCGATCAGCTGGTCGGCGTCAGGAATGGCCCCATCGTGTGGTGCCACCGTCCGGACGGCGTGGTAAAACCCCGCCTCGCGATCGGGCATCGGCCAGTGGGCCTTGCCCTGATCAAGGAAGGCAGCAAGCCACTTCGTCAGGACCTGATCGACCCGGTCGGCGGGCGTCTCCGAAGTCTGGGCCGTATTTGCTGGGTCGGGAAGCTCTGCAAGGAGCGTCTCTGGGGTAGCAGTATACCCGTGTTCGTGGAGTGTGGACTCAAGGAGTTCGCGGTCGATCTGGCCGTCCGCAAGGGCCCGCTCGAAGGTGGCCGCCGTCGGATAGCCCTGTCCAGAAAAGGTTGCCTCGCCCGCCTGGACGGCCGCGTGAAACGGCCGATCCTCAAAGCCTGCTAGCGGATTGGCGGTCACAAAAGAGTGTAATGGCCAGACCGGACCGATACTTTCAGCGGCGGCCTCAATGTGCTCACGGATTGCCGGGTCAGGACTCATGGTACTCCTCCGGAGCAGTCAGCAGTGTCTGCGCTGGCGGACGCGTCGCGTTTACCAACGCCACGTAGAGGCGCGTGCTGTGCCGGTAGACGCCGGTCTCGATTGCGAGATAGACACCTAAGAAGGCAAGCGCGACAACGCCGTGGACGGCAGTCAGTGTGGTCGGCGCCGTTACGACAGAGAGATCGGCCATGAGCTGTCCAACAGCGGTGTAGACGCCTGCATAGATGGCGATCGCGGGAAGAACCACCAGTGTGATCGCCGCATACCGGTACCGGGCCGGAAGCATGCGGGCTCGAAGCGCACTTCGGGTTGCATGAAGCGTCGTCAGCACGATGAGGCCGGTCAGTAGAAGACCACTATCCAGCCGCGTTCCCTTGCCAGTCAGGAACACGAACAAAAGCCCACCGCCGATCGCCGTTACACCGGTCACCACGATGCCACCCGCTGAGAGTCCGCTTCTCGCGTGTGTCGGTGCTGTTGGGCTTGTGTGATCGATCTCCTCGCCCACGGAGAGAAACAGGTACGCCTTGTAGAAACCGTGGAGAATGAGATGTGTGATTGCAGCCGCAAAGTACCCGAGTCCGGCTTGCATGAGCATGAAGCTCATCTGGCCGGTGGTCGAGCACCCAAGCCGGAGTTTGGCGTCAACCTGGACGGACTTGAGAAGCTTGCCCACCAGCGCACTCGTGGCGCCAATAAGCACGATTGCGAGCATCACGCCTGGCGCGGCCGTGACAACCGAT
>JBKHFN010000206.1:0-3256 GCA_046540195.1 Salinarchaeum sp. | reverse complement strand
CGAACCAGATATTTGGCCGTATCTAACTGGTAATGATTCGTCCTAATCACTATGAGTCGCTCTCTGGTACGCTCTTTGGGGCACACACCAAGTCACTCGAGTTCATCGCCGAACTCGCCGACGGGGACCTCGGAGCAGATGTCATCCGGCAGGACATAGCTGTCCACCAGGCTGAAGTTGATCTTGTGGAGCCAGGGCGACATCATGGGCGCCACGAAAATCGATCCTCAGGGAGAAACTCTAACGGACAGTAACAGGGCGGTTAATTGTGAACCGTCTCGGGGCTTGACCCCGAGGCACTCGACCTGCGCCGCCTGTAGACGACAGTGATCGACCGGAGAACGAAGCCTTTTCTCGCTCAGTAGCTAGGCTCCAATATCCTTGAGTAGTCGTCGATCGGTTTCGCGAACGGTCGCACAGCTCGTCGACGAGCTCGACACTGTCCCTTTCGCCGTCGGCGCACTCGTCACGTTCATCTTCGTCGCCTGGGCCGCAATCGACACCGACGGCGTCGCTGCTGCGATCGACGCCGCGTTCGTGGTCGTCGGACAGAATCTGGCGTGGCTCTATCTCGGATCGGTCCTGGCAATGGTCCTCATTGGCGCCTATCTCATGCTTGGCCGATTCGGCTCAGTCCAGTTGGGTGAAGGACCTCCCGAGTACGGCACGCTCTCCTATGTGGCGATGTTCTTCTCTGCGGGCCTCTCGGCCGGAATCGTCTTTTTCGGGATGGTTGAGCCGCTGTCGCACTACCAGACGGTCCCACCGCTGTTCGCCGACACGGCATCGGCTGAATCCGCCTCAGCAGCGGTGCCGGCGGTCGCCTACAGCATCTTTCACTATGGGATCAGCGCGTGGGGTGGCTACTTGGCGATCGGGCTTCCGGTGGCGTATTTCACCTATCGCCACGACGCCCCCTTCCGGGTGTCGACCGCCCTCCGACCGGTGCTCGGTCCCGATAACCTCGACGGAGTGATCGCACGCACTGTCGACACACTCGCCGTTGTTGCGACGATCGGTGGTATTGCAACGGGGCTAGGCTTTATCGCCAGCCAGTTGCTGGCCGGCGTGAGCTACCGGACGGGCTTCACGTTTACCGATCTTCAGACGATCGTTGCGATCACCGGGATCACCGTGTTGTTCACGCTCTCGCTGGTCGCCGGCGTCAGCCGGGGCATCCGACGGCTGTCGGTGTTCAATATGGCGCTAATGAGCGTGTTGCTCGTTGTGACGTTTGTCTTCGGGCCGACCGGGCGGGTGCTCACGACCGGAACGAACGCGCTTGGCACCTACGCCGGACAGTTCCTGCAGATGAGCCTCTTTGGGGCCGCAGGCGGCACCGGTGTCCAGTGGTCCTCCTACTGGACAGTCTTTTATTGGTCGTGGTGGATTGCGTGGGCGCCGTTTGTGGGGCTCTTTCTCGCTCGTATCTCGAAGGGACGGACCGTACGATCGGTCATCGCAACCGCCTTTCTCACGATGACAGTCACTTCGGCGCTGTGGTTTACTGTCGTCGGCGGCACCTCTGTCTGGTTCCAGCACACCGGGGTTGTCGACATCATCGGCCCAATGAGCGCCATCGGCGACGGCGTCTCCGGATACGTCCTCTTCGGGGCACTGCCTGGCGGGGGACTCTGGCAGGCACTGTTTTTCGTTCTCGTGACCACCTTCTTCGTCACCTCCGCAGACTCCTCGACGCTCGCGCTGGGGATGCTCACTACCGGCGGTCGACGGGCGCCATCGAGTCTTAACCGGATCTTCTGGGGCGTCCTTCAGGGAATCATCGCGTCAATCTTGGTCGTTGTCGGGGGCGCCACGGCGTTGCGCTCGTCAGTCATCGTCACCGGCGCGCCCTTTGCGATTGTCTGTCTGGTGTCGATGAGCGGGTTCATCTGGTGGCTCGCCCACAAGCAGCCCACTGACGAGGATCCACAGGTGCAAAGCCGGCCAGAGGACGCATCCGTCCGGACGGGTGATTAGACTAGCATCTCCCGAAGCGACTATACTGGACAGACCTGCGTGCCGGCCTCACCGGCGATAGCATCGGCGAAGTCCTCAGGCGTGGTGATGATCGCCCGGTTGCCAGTGCTCTCAACGAACCGACAGCAAGCGGTCACTTTCGGGCCCATGCTTCCGGTTGGAAAAGCGCCGGCCGCAAGGTGCTCACGGAGGGTCGCCGGCGTGACCGTCTCAAGTGGTCGCTCGGCTGGGCCATCGTAATTAAGGTAGGCATACGGGACGTCAGTCAGGATGACCAGCGCGTCGGCATTGAGCGTCCGGGCGAGCAAAGCGGAGGTCTTGTCCTTGTCGACAACTGCCTCGACACCACGGAGTCCGTTGTCACGAACCACTGGGACACCCCCACCACCGGCACAGATCACCCCGCGGCCGGCGTCAACCAGCCGGGCGATCTCATCGCCCTCAACGATTGACTGCGGCTCCGGTGAAGGGACGACCCGCCGGTGGCCGTCGACGACTGGGCGCGTCTCAAAGGGCAACTCGGCTGCCTCGGCGTCGCTGTAGGTCGGGCCGACAGGCTTGGTCGGCGCCTCAAAGGCGGGATCGTCCGGGGCAACCACGACCTGCGTGACGAGCGTCATGAAGGCCGCTGGGGTTGAAAGCGCGTTCGCGAGCGCCTGTTGGAGAAGGTACCCAATCTGGGCCTGTGTCTCGGCGACCAGCACGTCAAGTGACAGTCGGGGGGTCTCGGGGGCGGCCTCCTGCTGGAGGAGGCGTGCGCCGACCTGCGGACCGTTACCATGGGTTAGAACGACATCGGTGTCTGGTGACACTGAAGAGGCGAGCGTTTCGGCGGTCTGCGTGATGACCGATCGCTGCTGTTCGGCCGTCCAGGGTGTCTCGGCACCGAGGAGTGTGTTGCCGCCCAAGGCGACAACGAGCCGATCCGGCGTAGATACAGGCCCCATACCACGGCCCATGGTGTCGGGACACTAATGTACTCTGACGGATGAATTCGCCCATGACAGTTCAGCGGACACTCATCATGGGAGCGGCCGGACGGGACTTTCACGACTTTAACTGGAATCAGGCGCTAAGTCCCCTTCCTCAAGGAGCAACGCAGGGAGCGAAGCGACCGAGTAGCGCAGTAGGGAGGGGATACAGCGCCGCACGATTCTCAAACACGTTCGTCGCTCGGCCCACAGGCCCACCGCTACCTTTATGTCTATCCATAGTCTATACATCGGTGATGGATAGGTTTGAAATCGAAGGCGAAGAAGTCCTCGACGGAACCGCA
>JBKHFN010000205.1:0-3258 GCA_046540195.1 Salinarchaeum sp. | reverse complement strand
GGCCCTCCGAACGACCGTCTCGGAACTTGCGACCTCCGATCCGGACCACGACGCCGATCCACGCGATCTTGAGGCGACCCGACAGATGGGCCGCCGAATCGTCGCGAAACTGCCGACGATTCTCGCTGCTTACGAGCGCGCGCGACAGGGCGAACCGATTCTTGAGCCCAATCCCGACCTCGGACTGGCGGCAAACTTCCTGTACATGCTCACCGGCGCTGAGCCAGACCCGATTGGTGCTGAAACGTTCGATCAGGCGATGATCCTCCACGCTGACCACGGACTCAACGCCTCAACGTTCACCGCAATGGTGATCGCCTCGACGCTTTCCGATATCTACGGATCAGTGACCGGCGGCATCAGTGCGCTGTCAGGACCACTCCATGGCGGAGCCAACCAGGATGTTATGGAGATGCTCATCGAGATCGACGAGACGGATATTGATCCAATCGAGTGGGTCACACAGGCGCGTGACAACGGCCATCGTGTCCCTGGGTTCGGCCATCGCGTCTATGACGTGAAGGATCCCCGGGCCCAGATCCTTGAGCGCCGGAGCCAGGAACTCGCCGAGGTGGGCGAGTCAAAGTGGTATGCATACACCGCGACAATTGAGGAGTACCTCTCTGATGAGCTCGGTCTCGGTGAGCAGGGCATCGCGCCGAACGTCGATTTCTATTCGGGATCGGTCTACTACCAGCTCGGGATCCCGACGGACCTCTACACTCCGATCTTCGCAATGAGCCGAGCGGCCGGCTGGGTCGGACACGTGCTTGAGTATCGCGAGGACAATCGGCTCATTCGTCCACTCTCGAAGTACACCGGCCCGAAGTCAGCCACGTTCGTCCCGCTAGAGGAACGGGAGTAACCGCCAGTAGTACGGGCTGACAACGGCCTCGATGGCCGCTGCGATGACAAAGAGGATGAACAGCCCGAGGAGCACGCGGTAGGCTGTCTCAATTTCACCCGCAAGTCTGCCGCGACTGGCCGTCCCGGTGGCGTAGTGCCAGGCGATGACACCCAAGTGCAGTCCGACCGCGCCGGAGATGAGCAATCCGGGTATCTCGACGAGTCCGTGTGGAACCACAAACGCAAGCAGCACCGCCGGAGCAACCTCCAGTTGAAACAGTGCCCCCAGGAACGCGCCGTTGAACCCAAGCGAGATTATCGCTGGTATACCTAGTCCTAGCCCGGCAAAACTCTGTGCGGCGGCGACCTGCCAGTTATTGGCGGCGTAGCGAACAAACTGTCCGGGTGGTGTCGTTCCTTCAAGACGTTGTTCGATCGATGCGGTGAGGACTCCCGTCACTGTGCCACCGGCAACCCATCCAAGCCCGACCGCGCCGCCGAACACTACTCCGGCAATGAACACGTACCGCCACCGATCGGTGGTGAATCCAAGAAGGGCCTGCCAACCGGCGGCGAGTCCGCGTCGCACATGAGATCGAACCGATCCGGGTCGTGGCGACTTCTGTGATACGTTAGCATACACGGACAGTTTACACAGATCCAGAAGGGGCCAGAGACCGAGAATGAGTACGAGTGGCCCCGCGGTCGCCCCGCCGATCACAGCCAGCACCGACGACACCACCCCGACGACGACAAACGCCGTGACGGCGAGTCCGCCGTATCCAAGCACGGCGCCCGGTCGGCGACGCGCGTACCCAAGTGTGTTCCAGAGCGCACCGAATACGCCAACGTTGTCGACGACCACCGCCACGCTTGCGAAGGCAAACACCAACCGGACCGCCGGCACCACTACGAGTGCCCCGAGGACGCCAACAGCACCGACGAGCACCCCCGCCACCTCAGAGACGCGCGCTACGACCAGCCCAAGACCACCGATGACGCCCACGTATCCGATATAACTCATCACCTCCGCGACGACCAGTCCAATGAACGTCCCTGTGTCACGGAACGTGCCATCAACGGCGTCACGCACACCGTCGTGTCCTCTCAACCCTCCGTAAGCCCCGTGCAGCTGTCCGGCAGAGACGGCCGCATTCAACATGATTAGAACACCGAGTGACGCGAACGCAGCGACCACGAGTGGGACGGTCACCTCCGGAATGAGAAGCACTGCCTGCAGTTGCTCAATCTGGTTGGCTGAGAGCGACACGTCTGTTGGCTGGTCAATCGGAATCGGCCCAACGTCTGCAAGTAGCGTCGTGACCGTATCAATCCGGCCCGTCTGCCAGAGCACGAGGTACCCAATCGCCACGGCGACCAGCGGGAGCGTTCGGGCCACCATTGGGACGGCTGTCCCGAGAAAATAAAACGGAAGGACATCTCGCGACTGCGACACGTAGGTGCGGTAGGCTGCCCGAACGGCATCATCCAGTTGCATCATCCATCCGTAGCTGTGGCCAACCAAAGAGCGTTGGGTGGCTTTTCCCGCGACCACCTGTTTCGGTGTGAATCCCCGGGTTTTAGCCAACACCACCCATCTTCCCGGTATGCTTTCGATCGACGATGTCCGCGCGGCGCGCGACCGGGTCGACGACATCGTGCGACATACTCCACTTGAGCGTTCACACGCGTTTTCGGCACAGACTGGAGCGGAGGTCTATCTCAAACTTGAAGTCTTTCAGCGCACCGGTGCGTTCAAGATTCGTGGAGCGAGCAACCGCATTCGGACCCTCTCACCGGAGGCACGCGAGGCCGGCGTCGTGACCGCCAGCGCCGGCAACCACGCCCAGGGTGTTGCGCTCGCGGCCGCCCGCTCGGGTGTCGATGCAACAATCGTCATGCCTGAGTCGGCACCGATCTCGAAAGTCCAGGCAACGCGAAACTATGGGGCCGAGGTTGAACTCTTCGGAGTCGACTACGACGCGGCGGCCGATCGAGCGCATGAAATCGAACGCGAGGAGGACCGCACCTATGTCCATGCCTTTGACGACCCGATGGTCATGGCTGGCCAGGGCACTCTTGGACTTGAGATCGCAGAGGATCTCCCTGACGTTGATCTCGTGATCTCCGCTATTGGTGGCGGCGGATTGATCAGCGGTGTTGCGACGGCGATCAAGGCCGAGACTAACGCGCGAGTCGTCGGGGTTGAAGCCGAGGGGGCTGCCAGCGTGCCCCAGTCGCTCGCTGCGGGTCGAATCTACGAACGCGACGCCGTTGAGACGATTGCCGATGGAATTGCGACCCGTCGCGTCGGCGACCGACCATTCGAGGTCATCCGCGAGCGGGTTGATGATGTCGTCACGGTTTCGGACTCGGAGATTGCTCGGGCGATGATGCAGTTACTCGAACGCT
>JBKHFN010000204.1:0-3295 GCA_046540195.1 Salinarchaeum sp. | reverse complement strand
GAGGCCGCTACCGTTGACCCATATACGGTGCTTGACCCCGCGCTTGCAGCGCCGTTCGCCAATGCCGTTGGCGAACTCTACACCCACCAGGCGACTGCCCTTGAGCAGCTTGAGGACGGTGAGAACGTCTGTGTCGCCACTTCGACGTCCTCGGGGAAGACCTACGTCTACGCGTTGCAGATCGCCCGGCATCACCTCGCCGATCCGGCGTCAACGGCGCTGCTCGTCTATCCGACGAAGGCTCTCTCACGGGATCAAGAACAGGAGCTCAACGAGTTCTTCGATGCGCTCGGCCTCGATATCGCCGTTCGGGTCTACGACGGCGATACGCCCACCGATCGTCGCAAGCGCATTCGTGAAACGGCTGATGTCATCATCAGTAACTTCGCTGGCGTGAACGTGTATCTCGCACATCACCCCCGATGGAGCACGTTTCTGGCCAACTGTCGACTCCTCGCAATCGATGAGTCACACACCTATACCGGCGTCCACGGCATGCATGTCGCCTGGACGATTCGCCGGCTGCGACGCCTGCTTGCGCACTATGGGAGTGACCCACAACTCGTCTGTACCTCCGCAACGATCGGCAACCCCGGGGAACACTCTCGCCGACTCACCGGCGAGTCCGTCAGTGTTGTTGCGGACGATGGCTCACCACGTGGACAGCGCGATATCGCGTTCTGGAAGCCTCCCGTCGACGAGGATGCCCTTGATGAGGAGGCCGATATCAAGGACTTTCAGGCTGCTCAGACCAACCCTGTTCGCGAGGCGAGCGCGCTGTTGGCACATCTCGGGCTCAACGGACTCCAGACGCTGGTGTTCACCAAGAGCCGGACGAGCGCCGAACTCGCTGCCAAGTACGCTGGCCGCGCTGCCGGCGAGCACCCCGCTTCTGGCTATCTCGATGTTGAGCCCTACCATGCCGGCCTCGGCAAGGAGACCCGCCGGAGCACCGAATATCAGTTCAAACACGGCCATCTCGACGGTGTCACCTCCACCAACGCACTCGAACTTGGCATCGACATTGGATCGATGGACGCCACCATCCTCACAGGGTATCCCGGTACCCGTCAGTCCTTCTGGCAGCAGGTCGGCCGCGCCGGTCGGGGAGAGGCTGATGCTCTCTCGGTGTTTGTCGCTGGCGCCGACGCTATCGATCAGTACATTCTCGATTCTCCGGAGTACGTCCTTGGCGACGCCATCGAGGACGCCGTTATCGGCCTTGAGAACAATCCCGTCTACGCCCAGCACATCCGCTGTGCCGCCCAGGAGCGGCCCCTAACTGATGTGGATCGGCAGTGGTTCGACGGCGACCGCCTCGATCAAGCGGTTGAGATGTGGGTCGATGCCGGCGAACTGGCCGGCGACCTTTCCCGCGGCGTCCGCTATACCGGTGCGCCGCGTCCACAGATGGACATCTCGATGTACGCGAGTAGCGACACCCAGTTCACCGTCCGGTGTCGCGACGGCGAGATCGACATGGAGCCCATCGATAAAGAGCGGGCCTACCGCGATCACCATGAGGGAGCATTGTTCCTCCACAACGGTGTGCAATATGAGGTGGTCGAGTTCGTCGAGGACACCCCTTCGCCCTACGTGACCGTCGAGGCGGTACGCACGAACGAGTACACCGAGACGGTTTCTGAGAAGACCGTCCGCGACATCACGCCGGAGGCAACCCGTGAGTTGGGTGACGGCTATCGGGTTGCCTGGGGAACGGGCACTGTCGAGATCCATTACACCCGCTACCGTCGGAAGGACATCCACAGTGGTGAGGTGACAACGTCGTTCCGACCAACTGGTCTCCCGCCGATTGAACTCAGAACCCACCTGATGTGGATCGAGACGCCTCCCACGTTACAGGACGACATTCTCCGCGCGGTCACCGGATCGGATCCGGCGACACTGACCGATAGTGACGTGATGGAGATCTTCGGCGGTGGACTTCACGGCGCCGAACACGGGATGATCAAACTCACACCGCTGGAACTCCGGATGGACACATCGGATCTCGGTGGACTAAGCACCCCATTGCATCCTGAAACCGGCGTTCCAACGTGGTTCATCCACGACGCCGTTGAGGGCGGGCTCGGCTTTAGCAAGCGTATCTACGAGCAGGTCACGTCGATCGCTGAGCGCACCCGTGAGCGCGTCGCCGCGTGTGACTGCGCGGGGACGGGGGGATGTCCTGCTTGCATCATGGATTCCCAGTGTGGCAACCAGAACCGATTTTTGCACACCGAGGCGACTGTGTTGGTGCTTGACAGACTACTTGAGCATCTGTAACAACTGCCTGGTCCCCACGGCGACGATTACGGGATTACGGGAAATTCAAGGCGAAGGCCTCGCCCTTCAGGGCGGGGAAGATGTCAAGAGTGAATCCAAGGTTAACCTCACGCGGTTCACCGTTCGAAGGTGGGATCTGCGAGTTCGCCCACCCGGGCCATCGCCGTCGCGTCGAGTCGTTCGGCGCCGGCCGCCAGATTTGCAACGATATGTGCAGGCGTGGTACTCGATGGAATCGGAACGACCCCGCGGGTGCGGTTCCAGGCGACGACCACCTCAGCCGGTGAGAGCCCGTGCTCCTCGCCGATTGTTTCAATCACTGGCTCCTCAAGCAGTCCGGGTGCCGAAAGCGGGGAGTGCGCAATCACTCGGATCCCATGATCATGACAGTACTCAACCAGGTCGCGCTGTGGGCGATATGGGTGAATCTCCACCTGGACAACCGCTGGATCGACCGATCCGACCGCGTCGATTGTCTCCAACTGTTCACGATCGACATTACAGATCCCGAGCCGTCGCGCCCAATCCCGCTCGTGGACCGCTTCAAGGTTGCGCCAGGCTTGTGCGAGTGACACGTCTGCGGTGGCACGCTCGCCCGCCTCGGTCTCGGGGAAGGTCAGTGCCTCTTGTTTGGCGATCGGCTTCTCGGCCAGTCGATCAAGGGAGTCGGTGTGTGCCCACGCTGTCGGCCAGTGTAGCGTATAGCAATCAAATGTATCGATCCCCAGCTCATCGAGACTCCCTGCACACGCCTCAAGGAGGTGTTCGCGCCGGTGATTGGTCCGCCACGCCTTCCCAAGGATAAAAAGGGCGTCGCGGTCGGGCGCACCAGGAGCGTCCAACACGTTGCCAATGCGGTGCTCGTTGCCGTAGAGCTCTGCCGTATCAAGCAGCCGATACCCGGCGTCCAGCGCTGTTGCAATCGAGTCCACACGATCGACGTACCGGTTCCCACGGGCTCTTACCGAACTCAGTGAAACAGCGTGAGTATCATGGCATCCCGCTGAAT
>JBKHFN010000203.1:0-3302 GCA_046540195.1 Salinarchaeum sp. | reverse complement strand
GGCGACATTGAGAACACGAACGCGACATGGCTTTGTCGACAGCTAACCAACCAAGGCGTCGATGTTCGGCGGGTGCTTGTCTTGCCGGACGATCGCGCGACAATCGCCCAGGAAGTTAACGAAGCACGCGCCGATTACGATGCCGTGATCGTTACTGGCGGCCTCGGCCCGACACACGACGACGTGACAATGGCGGCTGTCGCCGATGCTGTTGGTCGCGATCTCATCGAACACTCTGAGGCGGCGGCCAGTCTTGATGACCGTGGGTATGGCCCCGACACGCGTACCCCGAAAACCGCCTACCTTCCGGCTGGTGCCCGCGCCCTCCACAATGAGGTGGGTGTGGCACCGGGTGCAGTCCTCGCGTCAATCTATGTTTTCCCAGGCGTGCCGGCCGAAATGAAAGCGATGTTCGACACCGTTGCCGAGGAGTTCACCGGCGAGCCACGATATCAGGAACTGGTCGAAACTAGCGAGCCGGAGCGACACCTTGTCGACCGACTCACACAGTTGCGTGAGCGTTTTCCGGTCACCGTTGGAAGCTATCCCGGCGAGACTGTCCGGGTGAAGATTACTGGACCCGACGAGACGGCCGTTACTGACGCTGCTGCGTGGTTCCGCGAGCGTGTTGAATCCCCGTCGACATAGTCATCACGTTGTCGGGATACCGTGGTGTCGATTGCGGTTGAGCGGATCGTGCAGTATCTTATCGTCGCCGTGCTTGTCCGTCGCGTCTCACCAGGTCAGCCCTTCGTAGGTGAGATCAACCGCCTCAACCGCTGCTGGATCAATTGCCCGTCGACCGTCGACGACGACCGGTTCGGCCATCGCCGCAAACGCCTCATCCAGCGCACCGAACTCGTCCCAGTCGGTCACGATGATTGCCCCGTCGGCATCCTCAAGTGCCGCAGCGGGACTCTCGGCGTACGCCATATCAGGAAAATGCTCGCGCATCTCAGAGATGGCGACTGGATCATACCCGATCGGTGTTGCCCCACGCTCGCGCAGCCCCTCAATCACGGGGATCGCCCGTGAGTTACGCACGTCATCCGTCCCGGGCTTGAACGATAGGCCGAGCACGGCGATCCGCGCGCCGGCAAGGTCAATATGGTTCGCGAGCAGTGCGAGGAGTCGCTCGGGCTGACGCTCGTTGATAGCTAGTGCTGCCTGGAGCATCGGCGGCTCGTAGCCCGTGTCTTCGGCTGCCGCGACAATCGCGCGGACGTCTTTCGGGAAGCAGTTGTGTACGACTACCCCATCGGTCGTGACGAACGTGTGCGCGTTAGCGACCTCCAGTGAGTACACGTCTGTTGTCGTCTCCTCGACAGTGATATCACGGACGGGAACTGACATGAAGCCGCCGTCTGCGGTGTGCCCGGTCGGTGCGATATCTCGATCATACTCGGCGAGTCGGCCGTCGATCCGGTCCCGTTCTTCCGGCAGAAACATCTCTTTTAATCGCACAACCTGTTGCTTTGAACTCACACGAAGGAAATGAGCCGGCCGCGTCGCCTTTGCTGATGTCGAGGTTTTGTAACTCGGAACGATACCGAGACTGTGTAACAGTAGTGTCATCCCGTCAATGAGCTCCTCACTTACTGACCCGTACTCGTAGACGACGGCGTTCGAGTGGTTGGGGTACGCGACATGACCGTCGCCCCGGAAGAGTCCCGAAAGGAGGGCGACGCGTTCGTCGGCTGTCGCTTGAAACGCTGTGTTAGGAACAGCGGCGGAGTAGGAGCCAGTCCCACACCCAAGCCACTCAAGGAACTCGGCGAACACACGGCTGGAAACGGTGATAGCCGTCGTGGTCTCTTGTTGTGTCGTTTGATATTGGATACCCAGCCGCTCGTAGTACGACTCAACATCGCGGACGTACTCCGGCTCATCAGTGGGATGAAAACTCAGCTCTACCCGTCGTCGCGTCGTAGAGCCGTGGCCGGAGGTATCGTCGTTGATGTGTCCCTCGCTGAGATAGTAGCCGATAAATCGCCAGAACTGTTCGTCGGCAGGAATGATTGCCGGGATGTACGTCTGTCCGCTGCCTCGCGTCGTGTACAGTGAGAGGTCTGCCCTGTCGACGGGAAGCTTATCCTCATAGTTGAGGAACACATCTAAGGGGAGACAATTATTCCGAACGAGGTCGTAGACCTTGTGATAGCTGAACTGTCGATTGTGCTCCCGGAGTGTCTCGTACAGCTCCTCTTTGACCGTCTCAAACGACGTCGATGGTTTCAGATAGACGCGATCGTTTTCGAAGGCGGACGACGCATCGACAATGTCGATGAGATCGAAGGTTGAGACGGGGTCGCTCGGGATATCGGCCACCACGGGCAGCGAATCACCCGCTTCGAGCGCGTCGGCTGGCTTGACGGTGGTTTCGTCGCCATCAAGCATAAGCATTGGATGATCATGGGTGACGGTTACGCGCTTGTTCATTTTCGTACGAATCGTGTGGAGCGGGCCCTCGTACTCCCGGCGTGTCGCCGCATTGACCGGGTTAAACGCAAATGTTCCATCAGCGGACCGACTGAGGACGGAGACATCCTCAAGTGTCCCTTCGGAGACGTATTGCTCGAAAAACTCGGCGAGCGTGAGATGCTTCGTTCCTGTGTCGTCTTTTGCGACAACGTGCTGGTCACCCGTGAGGCAACTCCCACCAAAGCCAGCTCCCGACCGGAGAAAGCGTTCGCTGATGCGATGATCCAGCCCGATCGCCTCGGCAATCTCGTAGGCGTCGACCCCGAATTCCTTGCAGATGTTGCCGATGTCGTTGATCAGGCTGACCTTTGAGGCCAGAAACGCGTTATTGGCGTACTTGATCATCTCGGCCTCGCGAACGCCAGTCTCGACGACAGCCGGATCGGCCTGATCAATCAACGGGGCGAAGACAGTCTCAAGATCCGAACGAGCGCGGTCGTCGGCCGCCCCGAGAACGACCTTGTCCGGGTTCAGAAAGTCCTCAACGGCCGAACCCTCGCGGAGGAACTCAGGGTTCATGCCGATCGCAACCGCCTCACCGGCCTCAGCCCGAAACAACGGCGCGAGGGTTTCCTCGGTCGTCCCCGGAACAACCGTGCTTTTGACGACGACCGTGTGTTCCTCGACATCGGCGAGCGTCTCGCCGAGGGCCTCCGCGCCGGCGGCGATGATTGAGGTATCGATCGATCCGTCCGCCTCCGATGGTGTCGGTAGCGCAAGAAAGGTCACGTCCGTCTCCGGGATAACGCTGTAGTCTGTCGTCGCGGTGAGTCGCTCCCCGGCGTGTTCGTCGATCAACGCAGCGAGTCCCGGCTCGTGAA
>JBKHFN010000202.1:0-3313 GCA_046540195.1 Salinarchaeum sp. | reverse complement strand
ATAAGGACGAGAGGCATCACTGAGCGATGTATCTTGATCTTGCTATCCAACTACCAATTCTCCTAATCAAGAGGGTGCGGATACGACGGAGAATGCCTCGCCTTCAGCGCGGGACAGATTCTGGGTGCGTATGGCGGTTATGAATATCTATAAAGAAATTATTAAGTACAGCCATCAGTACGTATTCTTTGAGGGGCCTGCTCATCACGCGCTACGACTCCATCCCAACTCCTGCCATTGATCCGTGCTGGCCCCTCGTTGTCCCTGGTCGATACTGTCCTGTCCCATCTGCGTCTCCGCGTTCGAACGTCCCCCTCGTCGGATCGCTTCTGAGATAGCGGCGACATCACTAAGTATGCCTCCGGGTAGTCTACAGGTGTGTCACTCCGCGAGACGATCGCCTCACTCATCGAAGCCCACTTCGAAGAGGTCTCGGATGCGGAGGGGGCCTACTGGTACTATGAGTGTGATGTCCGCGTGTCCGCCGCCGCTGTATCTGAGTCACCACCAACGTGTCCGTCCTGTGGACAGTCCATGGAGTACGAGCGGGATCCTCCCGGATACGGCGTTTGATACCTAGCGCATGACTGTGACCAGGACGAAAAAGCCGGCAGTGGAGGCTAACGGCTCAGTCGTCGTCCACCGGACCGCTATCAGCCCGTACTGACTGACCGGCGCCGCGAACGCTACGAACGTTCTTATAGCCGATCCAGACGATCGCGAGCGCGAGTCCAACGAGTGTGAGCGCGATCGTGACCTGGAAGACTGCGGCGAGCTGGTCGGCCCAGCCTGTGGCGGCGCTTCCGGTGATTCCAAGCAGTCGGCCACCGATAACGGTGTAGAAGGCCGTCCACAGAAGACTGGAGACGGTGATGACAAGCATCACTGCCAGCGGTATCGATGTTGAATACAGCTGTTTGGTGCGGTCCCAGTTGGCGATCCAGACCGTCCCGACGGTCAACGCGATGGCCGCCAACAGCTGGTTGGCGCCGCCAAAGAGCGTCCAGAGATCAGCCCACCGCCCCGTGCTCAGGAGGACGTACGCGGCCGCGATGATCACAGTCGTGTTCACATAGCGGTTCTTGGCGACCTGCTGGGTCGTGGTATCCGGGGTGGCGACAAGTTCCTCAATCATGTACCGGCCCAGTCGTGTGGCCGTATCGAGGCTCGTCAACAGGAAGGCGACCAGCACGAGCGCCATGAACGGGGCGGCCGCGCTGTGCGGGATCCCGAGGGCAGTAAGAATCGCGCCACCACCGGTCGCGAAGTTCGGGAGCGCGAGACCGATCCCGCTGGTCGCTCCAGGCTGGACGGCAACGATCACGACCGCCGCAATGGCGACCGCCGACAACAGTCCTTCGAGCAACATGGCACCGTACCCGATCAGTCGGGCGTCAGACTCCCGATTGAGCTGCTTTGCCGTCGTACCGGAGGCCACCAGCGAGTGAAAGCCACTAATTGCGCCACAGGAGATTGTGACGAACAACAGTGGGAACAGCGGCATCAACGGCAGTTGATCCGCGAAGGGGCTGTTCGCCCCAAAGAAGCCGTTCCACGCGTTCATCGTGATCGACAGTGAGATCGGTTCGCCGCCGACACTCGCCGAGAGCCCGGTGACGAACGTGCCGACAACCACCGCGAGAACGGCCCCACCAAGGCCGGAGTACAAAAGGAACGACGAGAGATAATCTCGTGGCTGGAGCAGAATCCAGACCGGCGTGATACTGGCGATCGCCGCGTACACGAGCACAACGAGCACCCAGGCACCGATGTTTTGGCTTCCAAGCAGCGTCGGGACGAACCCTGGCGCGGACTCAAGCAGCGTGATCGTCCCAGCCGGGTGTCCGCTGGCACTCACAAGGGCGATCGGGTACTGCAGTCCGACCCACACCGATGCAAAGACGCCAGCAACGAACAGAATCGTCCCGCCCCAAAAGGAGAGGTTCAACTGATAGAGCCAAACTCCAAAGATCAGTGCCAAGAGCACGTAGATCATGCTCGCGGTCGCGGTCTGGGGATACGCATCGAACACGAGTGACACCACGAGCGCGAACGCGGCCACGACGAGGATCAACGTCAGGAACGCGAACCACAAGAGCATCTGTTTGCCCCGCTGGCCGACGTACTCGCCGAGGACGTACCCGATCGAACGGCCGCGGTGGCGGATGCTGCTGGTTAGTGCCGTGATGTCGTGAACGGCGCCAAACAGCGGATTTCCGATGATAATCCAGAGAAACGCCGGCACCCATCCCCAGACGAACGAGGCCGTGATCGGGCCGATAATCGGCGCTCCACCCGCGATACTCGAGAAGTGATGGCCAAGAAGGACCGGCTTTTTTGCCGGGACATATTCCTGACCGTCCTCGTACTCGTGGGCCGGCGTCGTCCGGCTGTCATCAAGCTCGAGGAACCGCGCCATGTATCGCCCGTACGCGAAGTATGCTGTCCCAAGTACCACCAGCGCGATCGCGATGAGCCAGATAACGTTCATACTGATCGATTCGTTCTGCCACCGACTGTCGTAGTCATGCTGTTCGGATTAACAACCAGAACATAATAATTTAATACTTCTGTTTCGCATGACGATGCGCCGCTGTTGGTCGTTTCCCGGTCTAGTCTTGTGCATATCGTCCGGTATTGGCGTCAGTAAGGCCGTTCTCGTGGCTCACTCGGTAATTAGATATAATTAAAACTTATGTGGGCGGGAACATCACGATTTGCCAATGAGCGAGTACACGACGATCTCGTTGCGCAAGGAGTTCGTCAGTGACGTCGAGGCATACATCGAGGACGAGCCGTTCACGTCGGTCAAAGAGTTCGTCAAGCACGTCGTCGTTCGCGAGATGGAATCCGACGATGAGATCTCCGAGCGGGAGGCCCGACAGATCGCACAGAAACTGCGGGATCTTGGCTACATGGACTAAGATGAGCGACGACCTGTCGGTCGCGTCGATCACGCGCGCTGATCTCCTTCTGATGTTGATCCCGCTTACCTTCGCGTTGATCTCCGGCGCCGGCACTATCGCCTTAGACAGTTGGATCCCCTCAACAGCGGGGGCCTCCCTTGCGTGTTGTGTGCTCATTGCGGACGGACTCTTCTGGCATCCGCCGACCGACCGGTGACGCAATGCTAGCAACGGTTTGCCCCCCGTATCAAAACACACAAACACATCTGTCATCTCCGCTTTAGTGTTGGGGAGTGCCCGTGACTCAGAAACGCGAGTATACCGGTGATTACCCGGAAAAGACGTTGTATCTACCCGGTCCGACTGAGGTCCGTGAGGACGTCATCGATGCGATGGCCCAGCCGATG
>JBKHFN010000201.1:0-3336 GCA_046540195.1 Salinarchaeum sp. | reverse complement strand
CGGTCGGGCGCTGCTGGGGTTGCGGTTTCGAGACAGTAGCGGTGCTGTGGACTGATATCGACGTTATAACACGTGTACGCGTTGGGCGCACCGAACTGCTGAACGCGCCGTGCGATCGCCCGGACGGCATCGGGATCAACGGCATCGATACGGAGGACCGGCCGCGCATCCGTCCGGAACGTCTGCCCGAGGGACTCGATGCTGAAATCAGCGACCGTCTGCTGACCGGTAAGTAACTCGCGGAGTTCAGTGAGCGCGGGCGACAGGCCGTCACGGGTAGGCGGTGTTGGTGACGGGCCGCTGATCGCGCCGTAGAGATCATCGACGGCGTCACCGACGAACAGCGTGGGCTGATAGGGCTGGACGGTGCGTGCCGCTCCGTCCGGCGTGAGCCGCCACGCGGCGTTCTGACCGTCAGCCAACGTGTCGATGGTTAGGACATCCCGAGGCTATTGGGCGGTGATCTGCGCGACCAGTGTCCCATGACACCGCTGTCGCTGTGCGTGCGAGCCAGCGGGACGTCACAATTCAGCTGGTAGCGACGTGAGCTGTTCCAGCTGCTGTTCCACCGCGTCAAGCTGGCGCTGTTGTTCGATCGCGATCGCCATCCACAGTGGTGCCAGCCGGGCTTCGTGGTTGCGCATCCCGCTGGGGTCGAGGGCACATCCAGTTCAGCCCGGAACGGCGACTGAGCGCACGCGAGGGAGCCGCACGCCCGGAATGGTCGGTCGCGAGCGACGAGGAGGTCCCGCGAACGGAGTGAGCGGGACGCCGGTGAGCTTGCTCACCGGAAGACGGCAGCGGCGCGCGGGACGGGCCAATCCGCACACACTCGGCAACCCGGTTCAGCGATTCCGGCAGGGTAGACTCCCTCGACACCTACGAGCAAGGACGATTCCGTGAGGGCTCCTCTGTCGACAAGGCCCCGCGAGTGCGAGATGCTCGCTGCTCGTCTCAGGGGGTGACCGAAAACACAAGAACAGAAAGTCACCGACGCGATCGACTACAGAACGAGCGAAGCGTGGGCCGGCGCCCGCGAGTCAGTGGTCCGCGCCGGCAAATTCGGGCGAGCGGTCTAATCCCCCGATGATGTGTTTGACAATCTCGGTCGAATCCGCGATATCCTGCGCCGAGACCTGGTCGATGTCGTCTGAAGGTTGGTGGTACTCTCCGTACGGCCAGAAGATCAGCATCGCAACCGGAACTCCCTCCTGGTAGTAGGGCCAGTGGTCGGAACCGCTGATAACCCCCTGATAGTGGCGTTCCGCGTCCCCATCGAGGACCTGTTGGACGGCGTCACCCGCGATCGTCTTGATGTCGCCGTCGCCTGCCCAGACGTTGAGTGTCTCACCGCCGCCGGCCATGTCGATGTTCACCTTCGCGACGATATCATCGAGCGTCCCCTCGGCTTTCCGCTCATTGACGTAGTACCGCGAGCCCACAAGCCACCACTCTTCGCTGCCGTAGGCGACGAACGTCAGGGTGCGATCGGGTGGATGCTCCGCGTAATGTGCGGCGACGTTCACCAACGCTTCCACGCCCGAGGCGTTGTCGGCAGCCCCAGGTGCCTGATACGCGGAGTCGTAGTGGGCGCCGATGACAACCTCCTCGTCGGGCTTGTCGGTGCCCTCGATCGTCGCGATGACGTTGTGATCGACGTAGTTCGGGACCCGTTCGCCACCACACTCGAACGCAACGCGGACCTCTTCGCCCGCCTCGAGCCGCTCATCGACCCACTCCCCGCCGTCGCTGCTGAGCAACGCATAGGTATCGACGAACTGCGGTTTCGTCGACGGGATGGGGAAGGCGGCGCCGTCAACGTTCGCGAGGAGGTACGCGAGGTGATCGCCATCGTCGTCGACGATCTCGTAACGCGGCAGCTCGAATAACTCCTCGACGAGATACTCGGTGCCGGCCGCTCTGAGGGTACCTTCGATGCCACCCGCCGGCGTACTCTCTGAATACAGGACGGGAGCGATGTCAAGATCGACGTCATGGGAGAAGACCTCGAGTTCCCAGTCCTGGGTGACTTCGTACCCTTCGAATTTGAACGACTGGAGTTCGGCGTCATACCCCAGTTCGGAAAACGTGTCATGAAGGTACTGTGCGGCATCGTGTGCGGCATCGGTCCCGCCCACGCGAACGCCAATGTCGGCGGCGAGATGCTCCATCACGTTCATGTCCGGACTCGTCCGTAAATTGCCAGTGATATATCATAATCTTTTGGATGATAACGGGCTCCTGTAGGTGTGGTCGTTGCTATCGCGGGACTAAATCGCTTCGAGGTGCCTGTCTCGCCAGTATTCCTCCTTGAGCAATCGACGGAGATGCCGTTGCCCGAGCTCTAGGATTCGGGAACAGGCGGCGTGATACTCTCGGGGAATATGGAATTGTTCAGTGAGGTGGGTCATTTGTTGGCCTCGTTGTTCTCTCCCCCGCACCCCTTCTGGGGGCCAATAAACAGCCTCAGGAGCGAGACATCCGGATTCATCGTTATACCGCCGCTCAGGACTCGATCTGTGTTCCGGCGTCCCTGCTGTGTTCCGGCTGGGAGAGCAGACTCACGTCTTGCAGGAGAGCTCTCGCTGCCTCGATCCGCTCCTGATCTGCGTCGTCGAGTCCGGCTGTCTCGATGCGCTTGAGATTGGTGAGTGAGCGATGCAGTCGATATCCGGGTGTGTTGCGTGAGTCCATTTGAAGCGCCTCGCCGATTCACGGTGCAGAGAAACCTCTCTGGCTGCGGGTAGCTGTCGGACTGAGGCTGCCTGTTAACCAACATAGGTGTGTTTCTGTGTCGCTATGTTGGTTAAGGCGAGTCCTGACCCGCTTTGCTGGGTCCGTAGCGAGCTGCGCGACACACCCGGCACTCCCAGATCGGTTGCCCCGTCCACGTCTCGTCCGGGACCGACTCGTGGGTCTTGAACCGATGGTCGGTCGCCCGTCCACAGGTTTGACAGTCGAGTTCCTGCGTCGTTGGTACCGACGACCCCTGTCGATCAGCCGCAGCTTCGCCAGTAGATTCGGTCAGCGCCATCGCTGGAACCAGCCACACCGCGTCGTCGGCGTCGTCGAGGACCGCGTCGAGACGCGACGCGTCGCGGATGCCGTCCCCACGCTGGTCGTAGAGCCGCGTCGGGGCCTGCTCCTGACGCTCCGACGCTTCCTGCCCGTGCCACCCAGTCCGGTCACGGGCGGCTCTGAGAAGCTGTTCTCCCTCCGCTGACGACACCTGTACCGCGTCGGGGAGTGAGGGCCATTGCTCGGCCAGCTGGCGCGCCGGCGCCTCGTCGAGGTCGTAGATGAGCGTGTAGTCGTCGACGGCCGGCTCCGCCTCGT
>JBKHFN010000200.1:0-3338 GCA_046540195.1 Salinarchaeum sp. | reverse complement strand
CTGTGATTGAGGATTTTCGCCCGATGAGTTCGGTGGACTTCAAGCACTCTGAACGTCTGTATAATCACTTATACTTGTGTTTCTTGTACAGGTTCGTGTTGGGTAGCGGAATATCCGGCCCTGCTATCGACGGTGGACTGTGGAATGAGTTGTCGAACTCATCCTGCCCCTAAAGGGTCAGGTATTCTCCTTGTTCTTTATAAACAACAGCAGAAACGTCGTCAGATCGATCACCACGATCAGGGCGTTCGCCGGGAAGGTTTCCCAGGGCGAGTCTGAGCCGAATCCGGTTCCAGTAAACGTCTCGATGACGACCTGAAGCGAGTGGATGTAGCCCTGAGAGCGTCCCTCGACGGTGACCATTGTGACATGGTACATCACCGAGGCGAGCAGCATCAACGCGGTCAGGAATGTGATCGTTCGAAGCGTCCGCCGCTGCCACCGCTTCATTGAATGATACTGCCACCAGGTAGCCTCAAGAACGTTGTCGCTGGTCCGATCGACGGCCGGACTACTCGGTCACTCGATGTGCCCTTCCTCGCGGAGCTGGTCCGCGTCACGCTCGTCATAGCGCCACGCGATATCCGCCTTCTCGTCCTGCCAGTCCCACGGTTCGACAAGGACGGTGTCGCCCTCCTCGATCCATACGCGGTATTTCATTCGACCGGGGATCCGACCCATGCGCGTCTCGCCATCCTCACACTGGACGCGGACGTGATTTCCGCCGTCGTGACGGGTAACGCGGGCGAAGAGCTCGTCCTCATCAGGCATCCGGAGCGGACGACGTGTTGACTCGTCGTCAGTCTGATCGGCACTCATACTTTACCTACACACCGAACACGGGTAAGTGTCGCGAGAGTCGTGTTATCACGCCGGCGCCGTCATCCAATCGGATGGGAGCCTCAAAAGCCGCTGTCAGCGTACTTATCCCGCCGGTAGAGGTTGAGCTCCTGGACCGAGGAGGGGCTCTGCTCGATCGCAAACGCAACGGCATCGGCGACCTCTGCTGGCTCGGTGACCTCGCCGGGAGCGAACTGGTCGGCGAAGGACTCGCCGTCTTGTCCGCCGAACTCCGTACGGACCTCCGAGGGGTTGATCACACTCACACTCACCCCGCGATCGCCGAACTGGGCGGCAAGACTGTGGGTGAATCCCCGTACCCACCACTTGGTGGCCGCATAGACCGGATTGAATGACCGGGGGAACTGGCCGGCAAAGCTTCCAATGGCAACGAATGCCCCCTCAGTCTCAATGAGGTCCGGAAGTGTTGCTCGTGCGACGAAGAACATCCCGTCGACGTTGGTTTCCTGCATCGCGAAATACTCCTCGTCGGTGAGCTCGGTGACTGTGCTGCCACGGGCGAGACCGGCGTTCGCAACGACGACATCAAGCGGTCCGAGTGCATCGGTCGCCGTCTCGACGGCGTCCTCGACAGCCTCCCGTGAACGGACGTTTGCAGGGGTCGACATAGCGGTAATGTCATATTCGGCTTCGAGTGTGTCTACAAGATCCGCGAGTCGCTCTTTGCGACGGGCGAGCAACGCCAGATCATAGCCCTCGGCTGCCAGCGCGTGGGCAGTTGCCTTGCCGATCCCCGAACTCGCACCGGTAATTAATGCAGAAGCCATCATTGGTATTGGCTACGGCGGGACCCTAAACACTCGGGTTCGTTGGCGATGCCTCGAAAAAACTAAGCCACAGGGCTTTGGGCTTTCACGTGCTCCCGACCGTGACGCCCGGGGGTGCATCCACCATGGGACTCGACATCCTGGCTGCCTACGATGGCTCAGCACACGGAGACAGAGCACTTGAGTACGCCTGCCAGCTCGGGTCGTGGAACGAGGGCTCCGTCACGGCCGTGTACGCCGTACAGCCCGACATCTACGACGCTGCGAAGAGCGACGCGACGGCCTCTCGAATCTCTCAGAGGCGTACCGCCGTCAGGTGCTTGAGACAATCGACGAGGCGGAACAGCGCGGACAGGATATGCTTGAACGCGCCGAGACGGTGGCGGCCGAAACGGACTGTGAGCGCATCGATACAACACTCGTCTATGGCGATCCAGCCAACGAAATCGTCGCGTACGCCGAGGAGAACGCCTTCGATACCATCGTTGTCGGCCACCGTGAACACGAGGAGCGGCCGGCGTTCCCCATCGGGAGCGTTGCCCAGGCAATCATCGAACGGGCATCGGTTCCCGTAACGGTCACGCGGTGAGTGGATCGACCGCTACGGGATAGACGGCCAGCCTGCGTACTCGATCCATCATGAACGTACATGATCGAAAGTATTAATACCCACAATCCAAATGAACAATTGTGATGGATCGATTCACCGCAAACTACGGCATCGGTCAATTAAACCCAGAGGACACGCCGACGTACGACGAGCGCGACCGTCCTGCGATCGACGGCGAAGCACCAGCCACCCGCGACGGCCAGCAGGCCGCTGATTGAGACTCTGACGCCTTCTTCGAGACGCACCGCCGCCGAGCGACAGCGTTCTGATTAAGGGGTGTAAACGAACGGGATGTCAAGTCCGAAAGCCGACGCTAATGCCATGAGGATGATGTAGATGGTGAGGATGATCCCGCTTGTCAGGCCGATCACGACCGGGAGGTCACCGTCCTTGAGCATACAAGAACAATCGCACCGGTGGCGTATAAAGGGGACTACACGGGTCTGTATCAATCGACATCAGCACGCTGGCACAGAGATCGTACACCAGTGGGCCCGCCCGGATTTGAACCAGGGACGAAGCGGTTATGAGCCGCTCTCTCTAACCAGACTGAGATACAGGCCCATCGTCACCTTGTTGTTCACGAGTGGATCTAATGTCTGTCGGATCACAGGCGCTCGTGTTGGTAACTCCCCTGATACAGCCCCTCGTGGTCGGCGCTCGCGAGCACGAACTGTCCGATTTGTGCGCCGGCCTCAATGTCGATTGGATGTCCAACGGTCAACAACCCCTCGCCTTTGCCTTCGTAGCCGGCGTCCCAGACGGCGGTGTGGAGCATACACGAGTTGCGCATGAGTGACGACCGCGGAAGGATGAACCCGATGTGTTCTTCGGGGACACTGACCATCTCAGCGTACTGTGCAACGTATGCGCCCGGAGCGAGTCGATACACCCCGTCATCGGGGTCGATGGCGGTTCGCTCGCCGATTGTTGTCCCCTCGCGGCCGATACGCCCGGCAGTGGTCTGTTCGAGTATCGCCTCAAGCGTGAGGTCAACCCCGTTTGGCTGGATCTGTGCGTCGGTGACCGATCCAAGCTGATCGGCGACAAACTGGCCGGAGCGAAACATGCTGTCGCGGTGGCACGGTACGAAAAAAGCC
>JBKHFN010000199.1:0-3358 GCA_046540195.1 Salinarchaeum sp. | reverse complement strand
CTGTGGCGCTGCTGTCCGCGCGGGGGGAGCGTGCCGTCACCGTCACCACCTCCCGTGCCGGTCCAAGCCGGCGCAGCGGCGCGAGCAGTACGGCCCGCGGCCGTCGCGGTCGGTCAGCGGGCGGCCCAGGCGTGCGCCACAGGCCTGGCAGCGATCAGCGATACGGTCCGTCGGTCGGTCGCGGTGTGCTCCTTGCATGGGTGACCACCGCACACCCGCGGCTCATCCCACAGCTTTATGGGGATTCGATCCGAAGAAATCAGTGCACAGGTGACTTCTTCGGTGGCGGTTGTGTGCGTTAGCGACAGCCAACGCAGCCCGGTGTCAAATAGGTTGGGGTTACTTTTAATCGAGGCATTTTGCACTGTAGTACCCGCTCAATAGGTACTCAGGACGTATCGAACGTCGGGATGTGATCGGGGACAGAGCCGCTTTTCCGCCCGAGATCGGTGTCCCAACTGCACGGCGTCGGGTCGCTCTCGTCGTGCTCGCAAACGTGGTAGCCGATCCGGTGCCAGTCGCAATAACTGGCGGCGTAGTCGTCGAGGTTATCGAGGATGATGCTCTCGTCCTCGGACCAGTCGAACGCGAGTTCGGCCTGGTAGTAGGACTCACCGTCGACTGGCTCGCGGAGCGTCGGGAGATCGTTGTCGACCTCCGGATAGTCCCACGGACTCATGTTGGTGAGCCAGGATTCGAGCCATGCATGGAAGTCGTCGGCCCCGCTTTGTGAGTGGACAAGTCGGAGTCTGTGTGCAGTCATGTTATATGTTGGGTTGATATAATCGAACACTCATGCGAGCGTAATTCCCCACTTGTCTGCGAGATAGGACTCCCATTCGGATTCGTCGCTGTTGGACAGCGCCGTGTCATGGATGGATATTTCACCAATGTCACCGTCAAAATTTTGCGTATTATCGGATCGAGCGCCGATTGAAATCAAGTTGAATTTTCCCGGCACATCTTTCGTATTTACTTGCGCCCCGTCAATCCGGAAATAACTATTCGACCCGTCTATTAGAAACGTAAACAAGTGCGAGTCGGTATCTGGGTTCCCACCGCCCATTAAATTCCCGTCAGGTGTTCCCGCATACCATCTATCATCGCCACCATCAAACTGGAGGATGGCGCGGTCAGAATCGTCACCCCCGTCGATTAACTCCTGATTGGACGTGCCGAGACCCGCGTGCTCGGCAACGACGAATACATGATAGGGCTGGGACAGAGTATCCCCAACTACGTCTAAGTAATCGTCAGTGCCGTCAAAGCGGACGACTGCGTTCCCGCTAATCTGGCCCGTGCGATAGGTTGCGTTCCCTGTCGCGTCGTTGTCCCCAACGGGGTCATCCCACGTCGTTACGGCGTCCCCGTCATCAAGCGAAAGTTGAGTGGCGTCCCAATGAGCGTGCAAATCTCCACTGTCGGGTATTGCCGACCACAACACCGTTCGGTCGCCCTTGCGAACCTCTGTGTATCCTTTTGGAGTTAGTCCTGTCCCATCGCCGCGTCGAATTGGTGCCATCTATTCCTCCTCGAAGATAATGTCGTCATCCGATGCGTCCGACGGGTCCGATGCGTCGTTTGCGATAACCCAGATCTGCCTCTCTGTGCCGTCTCCGTCAGAGAGCGGCCCGCCGTCGTTTATCTCGTCTGTATCTACCGTATTCGCACCCACACCATCGCCGAAGACGTCCACCCGGCGGTCGGGCGTGCCCACGTCCGGATAGTCGTCGTCCACCGAGGCGTCCGCCGCCGCGCCACCGACCGCAGCCGCCCCGATCCCGGCCCCGGCGACGGCCACACCGCCGGCTCTCAGAAACTCCCGCCGGTTGGGAAGCATCTTCCGGATCGTCTGCTGTTGACTCTCGACGGTCGCCTCCAGCTCGGCGATGCGCTCGGCCAGCGTCTCACGGTCGGGCTCGGGATCGCGGTCGTCGGCTGCCATATCCACTGTTCGCACCCGAGCGCCAATAAAAGAGGGGGGTCGAAACGCTACGTCTCGATGACGATCGCGCCCTCACCGCCCGCCGATCCGTGCCGACTCGCGTTGTAGCTCTCGTGTTCCACGCGGTTGGTCGTCTCGTCGTCGAGTTCCGCCCGCGCCAGCGTCTTGCCGTCGCCGTCGATCACGACGAACGTGATCCCGACCGGCACGACGGTCTCGGCGGTCTCGCCTTCCGCGCCGACAAAGTCACCCGGGCTCCACAACTCGCTGTCGAACAGCGACCCGGACACCTCGAAGTCGCCGCTGTCCTGCAGGTACCGCGCCGTGCCCTCCTGTTGATCCACCAGCGATTCCTTGCCGTCCTTTCGCGTTACCAGGCCGGCCCGCCACTCCGCCGGGTCCTCACCGCTCGGCAAATCGTACTCCCACGTTCCGTCGACGCTGACGCGCACGTCCTCGACGCGATCCTCCCGCGTCGTGGCGTCGTCGCCCTCGACGTCGAGCGTCCCGACGGCCACGCTCGCGCTGGCGCTGTCCGCCGTGTTCAGTAGCGTCGCGCCCGCGGCGACGCCGGCGATACTACCCGCTACCGTTCCGAGATAGGCTCTGCGCTGCATGGTCTGTCTGTCGCGCGTGCGACGTGTGGATAGTGGAGTGGCAGGCATTTATCAATGATCCATGCGCGGGGTGAAAGTGAAACTATACTCGGCATAAGTATTATGAATGTGGTGAGTATACATCAATACGGATGACGACCATATCCGTCTCGACGGAGTTCCGGGATACGTTGCGGGAGCACTGTGCGAAAGGCGAGACCTACGAGGAGCGGCTGCGGAAGGAGCTGGAGTGGTTCGACGCATGAGTAAGTTCTACGATCCCGACCGCGAGCGCGTCATGGTCGACATCGAGACCCTGGGTATCGAGCCCGGCGCGGCAGTGCTGTCGATCGGCGCGGTCACGTTCGACACTGACGGTATCGGCGCACAGTTCCACCGCTCGATCGACCTGCAGTCCTGTCAGGACGCCGGGTTGGCGATCGACGCCGAGACCCTGCAGTGGTGGCTTGACCAGGACGGCGACGCACGCGCGGTCCTGACCGGCGGCGACCCGCTGGCCGACGTGCTCGCGGCGTTCACCGAGTTCGTCCCCGAGGACGCCGAGGTGTGGGCCAACGGGCCACAGTTCGACTGTGAGCACCTGGAGGCCGCCTACGCGGCCGTCGACATGGACGCGCCGTGGACCTTCCGCGACGAACGCGACGTCCGGACCGTGCGGGCGCTCCCGGTCGCGCCGGACGTCGAGCAGGACGGCACCGAGCACGACGCGCTCGACGACGCCGTGTATCAGGCCCGCATCGTCGGCGAAGCGTTGAATCGGCTGGAAAGTGGCGAGTGGGGTGGTGGCGATGGGGTC
>JBKHFN010000198.1:0-3359 GCA_046540195.1 Salinarchaeum sp. | reverse complement strand
AGATCTGTCTCGGCGAGTCCTGTGGCATCTGCGTCGAGAAATGTCCCTTCGACGCGATCCAGATTGTCAACCTGCCCGCCGAACTTGAGGAGGACCCCATTCACCAGTACGGACTCAACGCCTTCCGTCTGTATGGCCTACCCGTCCCGAATGAAGGACAGGTCACCGGGATTCTTGGGCCGAACGGGATCGGGAAGACGACAGCCGTCCAGATCCTTGCCGACGAAATTGTCCCCAACCTCGGTGAGTATGAGGAGGCGGCTACGTGGGAGCGTGCGATCAATGCCTACAGCGGTACCGAACTTCAGGAGTATTTTACCGATCTCACCGCTGGGTCCGTTACGGTTGCCCGCAAGCCGCAGTACGTTGATCGCATTCCTGATCAGGTCGCCGGTACGACCCGCGATCTCCTCGCGGGAACGGACGAGCGCGGCGCGCTTGAGGCCCTGATTGAGCGGCTTTCGCTTGAGGCTGTTCTTGATCAGCCAATTGACGCCCTCTCAGGCGGCGAGCTCCAGCGCGTAACGATCGCAGCGACGCTTGCCCGCGACGCTGAGTTCTATTTCCTTGACGAGATCACGCCGTATCTTGACATCAGCCAGCGCATCGCCGCCGCTCGGGCGATCCGTGACCTCGCCGCAGACAGCGACCGGTCGGTGCTCGTCGTCGAACACGACCTTGCCGTGTTGGATCTTCTGGCCGATACGCTCCACATCGGGTACGGTGAGCCCAATGCTTTCGGTGTCATCACCGATCCCAAGTCCGTCCGCAACGGCATCAATGAGTATCTTGAGGGCTTTCTTGAAAACGAGAACCTCCGGATCCGCCCGGAGGCTATCGAGTTTGAGGAACACGCCCCCCAGCGCGTCACGGTCGGTGACCCGCTAATCGAGTATCCCGCACTCGAACAACAGTACGGCGACGATGGCTTCTCGCTGACCGTCGAAGGCGGAGCGATCTACGAGAACGAGGTCCTGGGAATTGTCGGACCAAACGGCATTGGTAAATCAACCTTTGCGCAGCTGTTGGCCGGTGACCTCACCCCCGATACCGGCGAGATCGACTCGGCCCTTGAGATCTCGTATAAGCCACAGTATATCGAGGCGGACCAGGACCTCCGTGTCGATACCTTCCTCTCAAGCATCACCGACGACTTTGGGAGTTCCTACTGGACCACCGAAATCGGATCGCCACTTCAACTCGATCCGATCATGGAACAGCGACTCACCGATCTTTCTGGAGGCGAACGCCAGCGGGTCGCCATTGCGGCCTGTCTCTCCCAAGATGCCGATCTGTACCTCTTCGATGAGCCTTCAGCCCATCTTGACGTCGAACAACGTGTCCAGGCGACTGATGCCATCCGTCGGTATGCCGAGTCGCGCGATGCGACAGTCCTCGTCATTGATCACGACATCTACCTCATCGATCTGCTCTCGGACCGGCTGCTGGTCTTCGACGGTGAGCCGGCGGTCGCCGGTCACGCCGGTCAGCCACAGGGGATGCGCGAGGGTATGAACGACTTTCTGTCGAACCTTGAGATCACCTTCCGGCGCGACGAGCGGGCTGGGCGACCGCGGATCAACAAGCCTGGGAGTCAACTTGATCGCAAACAGAAACGGGCAGGCGAATACTACTACGCTCCGACCGGCGAGTAAGGCCTACTCGATCTTCCGCGCGCAGGAGCCACACAGCGCTGGATCTTTTTGATCAATCTCCCGGACGGTTGGCGAGAAGTTCATCACACACCGATTGTTGTCACAGTGCTCAAGCCCGAGGGTATGGCCGATCTCGTGGACAACTTCCTTGCGGATCCGCGTATCAAAGACCGCCTCCTGATCTCGGTTGACAAAGCCGCCATCGGCGGAGGTGTGCAACCGGTGTGTCGAGATCACGCTCCCTCCACCGTCGAGATACGCCAGCCCAAAGACGTAGTTTCGTCGCCGGTAATAGAGGTCCTTCGGCGTAATCGCGATATTCTTCTCCCCTCGTCCGAAGCGTGTCGCCAGCTCGATAAACTCCTCTGCACGGTACTGATCGCGCCCCTCGTCGTAGGCGTGCTCCGGAATCGACTGTTCAGTGCTGACACGCACCTTACACTCGTAGATCGACTGGAGGGCTTCTGAGGCGACCCGCTTGACCCGCGGTGGAACGTCGCCGACCGGCACAATGTCGACCAGCATTCGACAGTTGCTTATTCTGGGCTGACTATAAACATCCCGGCGTGTCTCGATCTCGCCGTGTTGCCCTGGCTGATCGCCTCGCGGAGTACGACACCCTCGTCGAGGTCGGCGTCGGTCGACGGTGGGATGTTGCCCGTACTCTCGTCAACCGTGGCTGTACCGTCACCGCGACTGATATCGTTGATCGCACTCCTCCCGCGTCTGTCGCGTTTGCCCGCGACGACATTACCGCCCCCGACCGGTCGGTCTACGCCGATGCCGACGCGGTCTACGCACTCCGATGCCCCCCTGAACTCCACCGGTCGCTGGTGTGCCTCGGCCGGTCGGTCGATGCGGCCGTCCGGTTCACCACACTTGGGACCGATCCACCGGCCGTTCCGGTTGATCCGATTGCGCTACCGGGCACGACCCTGTACGTTCCGGCAGGCCCATGACTGTCGACGGATAACGCCTGGCCATGTCTCAGTCACGACTAGCCGTTGACACGGTCGTCCTTGATGTCGACGGCGTTCTCGTTGACGTTGCTGACTCCTACCGTCGAGCGATCCGCGAGACGCTTCAGGCGGTGTACGGCGAGACCGTCTCACAGCAGGCGATTCAGCGCTTTAAGAACGCCGGTGGGTTCAACAACGACTGGAAACTCACTGACGCGGCGGCACTGTATCTCCTTGCGATCCGCGAGGGCTACGAGGCCGATCTTGCGACCTACACCGACGCTATCGCCAACCGCGGCGGTGGCCTGGCTGCTGCCCGCGCTGTCGTTTCTGACGCCCTGTCGCCGTCGGCACTCACCGCTGTCGAGACGCAGTGGGACCCAGAGCAACATCGGTCGGTCTTTCAACAGCTCTACCTGGGGGCTGACCTCTATCGCGATCTCGAAGGGGCTGAACCGGACGCCGACACCCCCGGATATATTCACGACGAACCTGTGTTGATCGCTCCTGAAACCATCGAGGCACTCACCGACCGGTTTGCCGTCGGCGTATTCACCGGACGTCCGGCGCCGGAGGCCGCCATTGCCCTTGATCGGGTCGGGCTGTCGTTGCCGGACTCTCATCGGATCACGATGGACGACTGGGAGAGCGAGAAGCCTGATCCATCCGGACTCACACAACTGGCCGACCGCCTCGGTGGCCAGTCAATCGCCTTCGTTGGTGACACCCTTGATGATGTTCGGAC
>JBKHFN010000197.1:0-3360 GCA_046540195.1 Salinarchaeum sp. | reverse complement strand
CTACCATCCCCACCGGCTGATTCTCCTGTATAGCGCGATGCGGCACTTCCGTGATCGCCTCCGCGAGGCCGGTCGTACGGTGATCTACCTCACTGCCGCGTCGATGGCCGACGGAATCGAGACGTACTTCGACGAGCACCCGGGTGATCGCCTTGTGGCGATGCGACCGCAACGCCACGGCGCAACCGACCGACTCACATCGGTCATTGAGAAGGCCGGTGGTGCCATCACCTGGCAAGATCACGCTGGCTTTCTGGTTGACCCAGCAACATTCGACACTTGGATGGGTGATCCGCCATACACCCACGAGACGTTCTACCGGGAGGTCCGGCGCGAGACGGGTTATCTCATGGACGATGGGTCGCCTGTCGGTGGCGAGTGGAACTACGATGAGGAGAACCGGGAGACGCCTCCGGCGGACTACGAACCGCCAGAACGCCCGCGATATGCCCGCGATGCGACGACGGAGGCTGTCATCAAGAAGGTCGACGAACAGTTCGACGGCAGTTACGACACTGATCCATTCGGCGGCGCGTGGGCCGACCCTGAACCGTTCGCCTGGCCGGTCACTCGTGCGGACGCGCTTGATGCCCTTGACCGGTTTCTCACCGACCGACTCGCCGAGTTCGGACCGTACCAAGACGCCATGGTTGAGGGCGAGCGGAGTATGAACCATTCGCTACTCTCTCCCCTACTGCATGTCGGGTTGCTCCACCCTGCGGAGGTAGCCGAGCGGGCGATTGAGGCCTACCACGACGGCGTTGCCCCGCTCAACAGCGTCGAGGGGTTCGTCCGACAGGTCATCGGCTGGCGCGAGTTCGTCCGACACGTCTACCGCCGGACGATGCCGGAGCTCGTTGAGGCAAACCAACTTGCGGCCACCGAACCCCTTCCGGAGGCCTTCTGGACCGGCGAAACCGACATGGCGTGTCTCGCCGATGTCATTGAGGGCGTTCGGACCCGCGGGTATGCCCACCACATTGAGCGACTGATGATCCTCGCTAACCTAGCGACAAGTGCCCGAATTGACCCGGCGGCATTCAACCGGTGGTTCGAGGCGGCCTTCGTCGACGGCTTTCACTGGGCCAGTACTCCAAACGTCGTCGGGATGGGGACCTACGGCTCTGATGTCCTCTCCTCAAAGCCCTACGTCTCAAGTGCGAACTATATCGACAAGATGAGTGACTACTGTGCGGACTGCCCATACGATCCGGACGCGACGACTGGAACCGGTGCCTGTCCGTTCAACACGCTATACTGGGACTTCCTTGATGCTCACGAGGATCGGCTTCGTTCGAATCACCGGATGAGTCTGGTCTACGGACACCTCGACCGCAAGTCCGATGACGAAAAGGCGGCCATTCGCGACCGCGCTGCGGACCTTCGCCAGCGGCTGCGTGCCGGCACGTTGTAGCTACAGCGCGTAGACGAGGCGTTCGCCGACGTCGAGTCCGTTTCGCATCGCTGCATGCAATCGTGCCTCGCCAGCAACCCAGTCACCAGCACAGTACAGTCCCGCCGATTCGGCCGACTGCAGAACGCCCGTTGGTGCCCCGGCTTCCGGTAATGCGTACCGCCAGCCCTGGTGATCCGTCCAGTCAGGGTCGGCTAATCGCTTGTCATTCATGATGTCGGCCGTCAGATCCGCGAGTGTGGCGATGTTCTCTGCCGGCGGATCATCGTAGTGCTGTTCGGACCAGTCGGGGGCTGCTTGAACGACCAGCAGCGATTCGTCTGCGGGCACGTGTCCGGGCTTGCACTCCTCGCGGGCAATCCATCCGATGGCATGTTCGTCATCGGTGTTGATCAGCGCATAGTACGGTCGCTTGATGGCGAACGGGTAGTGCAATACGGCCGTCCAGATGGTCTGGTAGGACACGGAGCGTACGGCGTCGATGAGTTCCTCGGTCGGCCCCTCCCAGTCCCATTCGGCGTCGGCCAGCAACCTCGCGGTCTGAGGGGCCGGTGGTGTCACTACAATAGCGTCGAATGGTCCCCACGATGTGCCGTCGTCGTCAAGTAGTCTCCAGTAGTCGTCCGCTCGACGAAGCGTCTCGACGCGGGTCCGTCGGTGAACCGTCGCGTCCGTCCGGGCGAACAGACGCTTGGCGATCTGTGTGAGACCGGCTTCGTAGCTCCACTTGCTCGTCGTCGACTCGCGCCCCTCTGAGACGGCACCGGTTCGATCGAATGTGTAAATCGGCTCGTCGATCTCAACGCGACCGTCGGTATCAAGTGTCTCAGTCAAGAGGTCCGCAACGCGCTGGTCGCGGTCTTTCACATAGTTGGTGCCATAGTCGTAGGTGATCGCCCCGTTTCGCCGGGTTGCCGCCCGACCACAGACGCCACCGGACTTCTCAAGGACGGTAATCTCGGCCTCGGGTAACGCGCCATCGACGACGTACGTCAGCGCCGCGGCGGCCCCACCGGCACCAACAATCCCGATCGCAGTCATACCTACTGGTACGAACTCCGGCTAGAAAACCCCGTGGCTCACGGCGAGTCTATCGTCGTGGACTTGGTCCGATCAGCTGATTGTGACCGTATCAGGATCGTGTCGACCGCGCTGGTGAGGCCGCACAAGCAGATAGGCACCGGCCATCGCCAACAGCACAGGCAACAGTGCCAGTCCAAGGATGAGTCCACCCGTCAGTACGAACGCCACAACGGGCAGCGTGAGCGCCGTCCAGACGAAGAGCGCAGCGGCGGTCGCTACGCCGCTGAGCGTCGGGTGCGAACGGCCGGCGACACGCGTGCCGCGATAGATCGCGTACCCGCCCAGCGCGGCGACGGCGCCCGCGCCGGCAAGTGTGAGAGCGGTCAGTAGTACCATCACAACCATATATGTCGTAAGTCATCATAAATATTGTGTCGGAGTCATCGCTTCTCGTTGAATCCATCAAGTCGCCTCTGGCGTGTGGACACCTTGCCGGTAACGACGTACGGGGCGACGACTTTGAGAAACTGCGTGGCGAACACCAGGATGATTGGCCCGAGGAAGATGCCGTAGTAGCCGAAGGCGATCGGCCCGAGGATGTACGCGAACATCAATAAACCGACGTGTGTCCGGTCGCCGCTGACGTACGGGCGAATCAGGAAGTCAGGAATTGTATCGACGAGGACGAACGTGATCACAAGAAAGAGTCCAACGAACGCGAGTGCCCCTGGTTGGCCCACGGTCAATGCGAGTGCGGCCAACAGCACGCCGATTGGCAGGTAAACGATCTTCATCCCGACCACCGGAACCAGACTCCCAACCCCGGTGAGGGCCCCGGCGAGTGGGGCGAACGGCACGTGCACCGACGATGGTGCGACGACATTGTACGCCGTATAGACGACAATGGAGATGATGCCGGTAAC
>JBKHFN010000196.1:0-3474 GCA_046540195.1 Salinarchaeum sp. | reverse complement strand
AAACGCAACTGGTCAAAGCGGGACATGATCAACTACGTCCTCAAGCAGTCAGCGAGTTACGCGCCGTCGTCGGGGTCGTATAAGACCATCTTGCTCGACAACGCCGAATCAATCCGGGAAGACTTCCAGCAGGCCCTTCGGCGGGTCATGGAACAGTTCCACCAGCACACTCAGTTCGTGATCGCGACCCGTCAGCCGACAAAGCTCATCCCGCCGCTCAGATCGCGGTGTGTACCCGTTCCAATGCCGGCACCGGAGACGACCGCCATCGCCGACATTATCGGCACAATCGCCGAGACAGAGGAGATTACCTACGACCGTGAGGGCGTTGAGTTCGTTGCCGGCTACGCCGACGGGAATCTTCGAGAGGCCATCCTCGCCGCTCAGACAACGGCAAACGCCGAAGACGAGATCACCATGGCGGCCGCCTACGAGGCACTTGATGACATCGGCTTTGACGACGACATCGAGACAATGCTTGCAGACGCCGAGGCCGGCGAGTTCAGCGATGCACGCTCGTACCTCGACGATCTGCTGATCGACGAAGGACTCGCCGCGGACGAGGTACTAACGGCCATTCTCGAGGTTGGTCGATCTCGGTACGACGGTGAACGACTCGCGCGTCTCCACCGGCTGGCCGGGGAGGTTGACGTCGCGCTGGTCGAGGGGACAAGCGGCCGGATTCAGATTGGCCGGCTACTAGCCGAGCTGGGCGAGAGTCAATCGGCCGTCGCCTGACCTCCAGGCACACGGTCAAAAGGAACGGTCGAATCGTCCGCGCGTCGCCAAGCTCTATTGACGCTCGTACTCATAAAAGGTCAATTCCTCGCGAGTGTCACGCGCGACTTCAGTCCACTCCTCGCCGAGTGGCCACTCCGGGAAGTACGTGTCACCAGCGTACGTCTTGTGGATCTCAGTCACAATAACGGCATCGGCAAGTGGGAGCGTCGCCTCGTACACGGCGGCACCCCCGATCACGAAGGCCATATCGTCGTGCTCGGCGGCGATCGCGAAGGCCTCTGAGAGTGATCCGGCATGAATGGCATTCGTTGGCAGGTCCGGATGCTGTCGCGATAGGACGATGTTTGTCCGGCCGGGAAGCGGTCCATCCAGCTGGTGTTCAATGGTCTCGAAGGTTCGGCGACCGACGATGACAGGGTGTCCCATCGTCGTCTCTTTGAAGTGTTTGAGATCCTCGGGGTAGTGCCACGGCATCTCGCCGTCGGCACCGATCACACCGTTTTCAGCGACCGCAACAATCAGTTTTACCGTGAGGTCGTTGGGGACTGTGGAAGCAGACATGGATCACTCGGCAACGGCAAAGGAGATGGCAGGATGTGACTCGTAGTCCCGAAGCTCAATGTCGTCGTACGCAAGCGCATCAAGCGGTTTGTCGGCGACAGCAAGTTCGGGGCGTGCCTTCGGCGTGCGCGAGAGTTGGGTGAGCAGGCCCGGCACGTGGTCGTAGTCGTTGTCTTCTGGGTCCGGTGGGGCCTCCGCTTGAATCCAGTCACGAACCCCTAGATATTCTTCGGGGGTTTCAACAGCCCGCAGCCGCTCTTGAAGCGCCGGCAGGTGTTCGCCGTACCACGCACCACGGGCGCCCTGGCCACAGTAGATATGCGCGTCGACAAGCGAGTGTGAGAACCGTCCCGGCTCAAAGCCGGTCTGCTGAGCGACGGCAGTCAACATGAGGGAGTACGCAGCGATGTTAAACGGAACGCCGAGGGCAATATCGCCCGAACGCTGGTGTAACTGGCAGTGAAGTCGGTCATTCTGCACGGAGAAGACAAAGGTATAGTGACACGGTGGGAGTGTCGATCCGGCCGCGTTCGCCGGATGCCACGCCGAGACCACCATGCGGCGCGATCGGGGATTCTCCTTGAGGGTATCAATGACGTACTGGATCTGATCAAAGACCCGGCGCCCATCGGCCTCCTCAGTCACCCATCGATCGTCGTCCGACCAGTGCTCACCGGGCAGGCGAGCGGGCGTCTCGGGGATGGGGAATCGACGCCAGAACCGGCCGTAGGCGGTATCGAGGTGGCCCTCCTCGTCCGCCCAGGCATCCCAGATGCCGGTGTGTTCGCTCAGTCTGCGAATATGCGCCTCTCCTGAGAGATACCACAGAAACTCGTGGATCATCGACTCCCAGCGGTAGTCGTCCATCCGTTTGGTCGTCAACAGCGGATAGCCATCGGCGAGATCGACCTCGTACTGGCGACCGAAGGTGGCGATGGTGTCGACACCGGTCCGGGTCGACTCATGGCTCCCCTGCATAAGTGCGTCGGCGACGAGGTCCAGATACGGTTCCATTGGTCGACCGATGGGATCCGCACGCTAATGTCCCCTTCGGAGGGCGACCCAGAAGATTGGACAGAAACGCGTAACGTTTTTAGCGAGTCGTTTCGACGGTCCGGATATGGCAATCACACCCCAGCGTCGATGGATCGGCCGACAGCCGCCCTCCGCGACCGGGGTGGACTTTTTTCCTGCGCTCGCTGAGTCTCGATGAGTGGATTGACCGACGGGTCGGGTAGTCGCCGTCAACCGGTGAGCCCAGCGGCGCGACAGACGCGAATGTGATCACACGATGGAACTCCCTGAAACACAACTCGCGGTCCTTGAGGCCGCAAGCGCGACCGAGGCACGGACAATCAACCAATTAGCAGCCGATACTGGATACGAGCCTGAGGCGGTCACCGGTGCGGCCTTCGCACTTGAAGAGGCGGGACTGCTCAACATCGAGACCAACACTGAGATTGAGTTGGTCATGAGTGACGAGGGAGACCGGTACCGGCGTGATGGGCTTCCGGAAGTCCGACTCTATCGGGCGGCCACCGCCGCCGAGACGGATCCGGTGCCGATCGGAGAAGTGATCGGCGCCGCAGAACTCAACGGCCCGGAGGTCGATATCGCCTTGGCGAACTTCGCTCGGAAGGGCTACGGCGAGATTGACGATGGCGCAATCACTATCGACCCTGACGCCGATCCGGCAGCCGACCCGGAAGCGGTTGCACTCGATGCTATCGCCACCGGTGATGCCACGCCTGCCGAGGAGGTGCTTGATCGCCTCGTTGAGCGTGGACTCGTCGAACGCATCGAACACACACGCCGGCGCGTCCAAGTAACCGACGAGGGTGTCACCGCGTTGATGTCCGGCATCGAGGCCGAATCGGCCGTCGGACAGGTCACTCCGGAGCTGTTGACCTCCGGTGAGTGGCAGGACGCCGAATTCGCCGAGTACAATGTTGAGGCGGCGGCGGACCAGACACCGCCAGGCCGCGTGCACGTCCTTCGGGCGATCGCTGGGCGCGTCAAAGAGGTTCTTGTCGGCATGGGCTTTCAGGAAATGCAAGGGCCACACGTCGACGCCGACTTCTGGATCAACGACTGTCTATTCATGCCACAGGATCACCCGGCGCGGACGCACTGGGACCGCTTTGCCATGTCCGTTCCGACCGCCATTGGGTC
>JBKHFN010000195.1:0-3494 GCA_046540195.1 Salinarchaeum sp. | reverse complement strand
CACCAGGTAGAACGCCCACCGGAACATGTGTGAGGAGGTAATCAGCGCAGCGGCAAGTCCCGTGACACACATGCCGATGTCTGCGGCGATCACGGTGAACAGACTCCCACGGTCGACATCAGCGAGCAGCCCAAGCGCGAGCAGAATCATCGGCGTCGAGAGCGCCCAGGTGAGGTACCGACCCCACTGGCTGAGCACCTCCTGACCTGCCAACGCGTGTCCGGCCGGCATCTCGAGCAGTCCGACGGTCAACCCGGACGCAAGTCCGAGGTAACTCGAGATCGAGACCAGGGGAATCATCAGCGTCGCTCCCCAGATGAGCTTGGCGCGGCCGTCCGTGAGGTTTCGCCCCATGTAGACGAACAGCAGCGCCGAGAGCCCAGCCAGCGCGATGTTGACCCACAGCGACGAGCTCAGCAACACGTCATTTTGGATCTGGCTGTATATGCTGGGTCCCGATGCTTGGAGTGCGATATCAGCCGCGTTCGTGGGATTGATCAATCCCATGTTCGTGGCGTTCAGGCTCCAGTCTCATTAATACTAATATCGGGTGACACATGGGGAAAACTTATATTGGTGTCCGGTGAACTTCTATGGGCACTTTTTTACTAATCGTGCCGACGCGCCACCAGCGCAGCGATCAACAGCGCAACAAGCGGAACGAAAACGCCGAACCCGGGCGTCGCGGACACCCCGCCAGCGTTGAGGTAGGTCTGGGCCCGCTGAGTGTCCATCTCGGGGAACGCCCGGTTCCACTCATCGGGCATGTTGACCGTCGTCTCGCTGTCGACATACGAGAGCGAGCGGACGTCGCTCTCGGTGGCGTCAGCACCGACGGCATCCGATACGCGAACATAGGTGGTTGTCGTGTTGTCCTCGGTCCGCGTGACCGCGCTTGAGAAACCGTCAGGGATGATCTCGTTCTCAGCGAGCGTATCACGGAACGCCGAGAGGTTGTCGAACTGCGCACCGGCCTCAAGTCGGAAGTTCCCGTCACGGATTGAGGCGTCAAGCTGGCTTGTCCGGAGATCGGATCGGAGGAACGCTGCAACGAACTCGTTCGATCCCTCTCCAGCGCCGACGTTCGCCGCCTGATTCGTCGCACGATCAAGGAGGCTCCCACGGACAGTCATCGTCCCGGTCAGGTTCACGCGATCGCCGTCACTCTCACCGGTGAAATTATACTGCGTTTGTGGTGTCTGGATCCCGCGGGTTTCAAGTTCGGCAACGTACGCCGCCCAGTTCGTGGTGCGCTGGCTGGCGTCGAACTGGAGTGAGACGGTCGACGATCCGGACCGGGTCACCGACCCCTCCCAATCGAGCGTCCGTTCGAGATCAGCCGCCTGCTGTGCCGCCAGCTGTGCGCGGAAGCGATCTGGATCAATCGTCGATGCACGTTGTGTGCTAGAGAGGTTGCTCGTCGCCAGGAGAAGATCATTGTAGTTCTCGATATCGGCCTCAAAATCGGCCGTAACGGCGTTCGATCCAGCATCGTAGCTCGCCGCGATCCGGTTCACTGAGAGATTTTCGAGAGCGGCATCGATGTCTTCGTCCGCACTTGGGGCATCAACACCGGTACTATCGGAGACAGCACTGGCAACGGCCGATTCGACTTCGTCGTAGGAGACGGTATACGCGAGGTCAATCCGGAAGGTGCGTTCGGCGACCTGTTCGAAGTCATACCGGTCAATGTTCACGGTGGCCGATCCGCCATACTGTTCGGCCGTCTGGAGGAATCGCTGCTGGAGGGTCTCTTTGGCCTGCTGGCGGGTCCGCCACTGATCTGCCTGGAACGACCGGACCGTCCGGTTGCGCTCGACGGTCACGGTGTATTGACCGTCGGACTCGGTAAGAGCGTACGAGGCCGAGGACGGGCGCATCGGTGTCTGTGACAGTTGCGCGTCAACGCTTCCGGTTGCGGTGAACGATGATGCCGTCGTCGTGACTGTACCGGTGGTTGAGGCAGACTCAAGCAGTCGACCTGCCCCCGTCTCGACGGTCGTATCAAACGACAGATCCGAGGCAGCATTCTCGGCGGTGGTTTCACCGACAAACGACAGTGAGAACGACGACAGCGACGACGGCTGTGGCAGCGAGAGGGTGCCGTCGCCGTCGAAGGCGGTTTCGTTCAGCACCAGCGACATATTTCCACGGGCGTCGGCATTCGGAACGGGTTGTTCAACCAGGAGGTGCATCAGGTTCTCACCGACATCAACGCCGAACTCGGTCTCCGACGCACCGGCGTCTTCTTCGATGACCGCGACGGCGTCGCCGTTGTTCTCAACGTAGAGTTCATCAATCGGATCGATACCACTGGCCGGGGCATCCTGTGGCTCCGTCACCGGTGGTGGCTGCTGAGCAGCACCCGCAATCGACAGCACACTCGCGACGACTGTCAATGTGAGGAGTATGGTGGCCACACGATGCCAGGTGCTTTGGGTCACGCCGGGTATTGTTCCAACGAACAGATAAATCCGGCAACGGCGTTTCGCGCCGGGAAACGACACACGGCGTTCACACCACGTCGACTATCCCGCCGTGCTGTGTTCATGAGAAATCGATACGTGCTGCTAGTCACCGAGACGGGGGATCCGGTCTCACTACTTCTTGCTGCGTTATTGTTCGCGAGACGTGTCTGTCCGTGATCACAAACAGCAACAACGTTCAAACGACGTCTTGGGATAGTGTTTCGATAACAGTCGTTGAAAACACAGAAGGGTTATTCAGCAATGACCAACTGATTAGCCGTGAGCCGGCATGCTAACGCCGTCCGCACTGACTAACGAAATCGTATTCGCAACAACTGATAAAGCGTTGATCCGAGTGCCCCCCTCGCAACCGGCCAATGCAGTGGGTCAAACATCACGGCCGTAGGACGGCCTACCGTACGCGAGCACGCACGACCGGGATACCGGTGGTGTACGTTCATGGGAGCGGCGCCACCCACGAAGCGTGGGCCTCACAATTCGCAATCGCCAGTGAGCGCCCCGTGGTGGCGCTTGACCTCAGCGGCCACGGGGCCTCTGATCCACTGCCAGCGGGGTGTGCACCTGGATCAGAGACGCTCGCTGCATACGTTGAGGATGTCGCCGCCGTCTACCAGGCCGTCGAAGCGGGTGCCATCGTCGGCGTCTCCTTAGGTGGTGCCGTGGCTCTTCAAGCGATTGCCGAGGGACACATCGCCCCAGTAGCCACCGTCGTGACCGGAACAGCACCACAGATGCCGATCAACGCGTCACTTGAGCAAGCACTCACGACGGGACTCACGCGGACCATGGCCGAACTCGGACGCCCAGGCCGGCTATTCGCCGATCCGACCGATAAACTGATTCAGGCCACCAGCGATGTCTTTGCTGCGGAGGGGATCGAAGAACTCCGTCGGGACTTTGAGACGGCCGCTGCATTCGGTCTGCCGGAGGATCGTATTACGGTTCCAACGACGGTGATTGCCGGGGCTGAGGATCAACTCGTTCCGCGCGCCGCCCAACAACAGC
>JBKHFN010000194.1:0-3549 GCA_046540195.1 Salinarchaeum sp. | reverse complement strand
CAGCGGCGGACAGCGCCAGCGCGTCGCAATCGCACGAGCGCTGGCGGCGGATCCGACGCTCATTCTCGCTGACGAGCCGACGGGAAACATCGACACCACGACCGGGGCGGCGATCATGGACCTCCTGGCGGACGCGAACACGCGAGGGAACACCATCCTGCTGGTCACCCACGAACGCCACATCGCCGAACACGCCGACCGGATCGTCCACCTCCGGGACGGACATATTGAGCGCATCGAGCCACTAACAGGTGCGTCCTGATGGATCCGCGTGAGGGGATTCGGATCGCCGTGCGGGCACTTACCGGACACAAACTCCGGTCGACACTGACGGTTATTGGAATTATTATCGGCATCGCGACGGTTGTCGCCTTCGCCAGTTTCGGGGCGAGCGTCCAGTCGGATGTCGTCGCCGAGTTCCAAGGCACCTCGGCCAGCGAAATCTACCTCCTGACCAGCGTTCAGGACGCCCCCGACGATGACGGACCACCGGTGCCAACAGGTGGGTCTGAGTTTGCCCTCCCAGGAATCACCACCCACGACATTGAGCAGCTCAGAGGCATTGATGGCGTCAGGGCGGTGGTTCCACTCGGCGACCGACCGGTGGTATCGCTGCAACATAACAACGATACGATCGGCCAAGACGCGGTGACGGCAACAACCCCGGCGGTGTTCACCGATGGCTCATTCGCCGCCGGAGGACCGTTCAACGACACGGATGAGCTTGTGCTGACACAGCGTGTCGCAGACCGCTTTACCGGACCCGTTTCGGTCGGCGATACGGTCGTCGTTGACTTCGGCGATCGTACCCGGTCGTTCACTGTTGCCGGGATCACAACGGACGCACGAGGGGGCATCGGTGACCTCGGCGAACTGGCGCCTACCGTGTACCTCCCGGCTGACCCGCATTACGAGCAGACGGTCGCGTCGCCGACACAAGGAGTTGACCAGCGAGCCTACAGCCAGGTGACCGTCGTCGCCGAAGCGGGAGAAGTGACCGCTGTTCAGTCGGCCATTGACGACTACTTTTCGTCACCGGAGACTGACGCGCCGCGTGTACTGGGAGCAAACGCCTCAGTGACTGTTCAGTCGACGGCGGATGTTGTCGAGGGAATTCAATCAGTCCTGCAGGATATCACCCGGTTGGTAACCGGGATCGGCGTGCTTGCACTGCTAGTTGGTGCCGTTGGAATCGCTAACATCATGCTGGTGAGCGTCACTGAACGCACCCGCGAGATCGGGGTTATGAAGGCGATCGGGGCACAGAACCGCGATATCATGGGTCTGTTTCTTGTGGAATCGATTTTGTTAGGGCTTGCCGGCGCACTGCTTGGCGTTCCAGTCGGCCTTGCTGTCGGGTACGCAGCAGCGCAATACGCCGAGGTCGGCTTTACTCTCCCGCTCGGGTGGATTGCCCTCGCGACAGGAGTGGGCCTGCTCATTGGCGTCGTTGCCGGCCTCTATCCAGCCTGGCGGGCGGCGCGTGTTGACCCAATTGAGGCCCTCCGATACGAGTGAGCACGCAGGGCCATGCGCTCGCCCGGTGAGCGGAATAACTGGCTTCATTCGGAATATAAAAGAGACTACACGAATATACACGCGATGATGCACGAGACGGCCTCAATCAAGCCCCCAAACGGCAAGCTCGTTCGCGTCCGTGTCGAGTACGATGATCAAGAGATCACCGCCGCGCGGATCACGGGCGATTTCTTCCTTGAGCCGACGGATGCGCTTGCAGATCTCGAAGCGGCCCTCGTTGGGCACTCGACCGATGTGGATACTGAGACGCTCGTCGCGGCCATCGAAACAGTTGACGCCGATCTCATCGGCTTCGACGCCACCGATTTGGCCACGGCGACCCAAGAGGCGCTTGAATGACCCACGCGATTGTTGATACTGAAACCCCCCGACCGGAAGCGGTTCACCACGCTCTCGATCAGGTGTTACTTGAGGACCTCAACGCGGGCGAGGGCGACCCGATGTTGCGGATCTGGTATCGCGAGACGCCCGCGGTCCCGCTTGGCCGGTTTCAGGCCTACGCCGATGAGGTGGCTACTGACTACGTCGACGCACACGACATCCCGGTGATCCGGCGGGTGACCGGCGGCGGAGCCATGTATGTCGAGCCGGGCGACGTCATCACCTTCTCGATGTACCTGCCGCGTGAGTCTGTTCCCGAGAACGTTGAGGCGAGTTACGAAGAACTCAATCAGTGGGTCATCGACGCGCTGAACGGCCTCGGGCTGCCGGTCGAACACGAACCACTAAATGATATCACCCATCCGGCCGGTAAGATCGGTGGAGCCGCCCAGTTGCGCAAGCAAAACGCCGTGCTTCATCACACGACAATGAGTTTTGCCCTCGATATCGAGGCGATGTTGCGGACGCTCCGTATCGGCGAAGAGAAGCTCTCGGACAAGGCCGTCGAGTCCGCTGAAAAGCGCGTCGCACTAATCGCCGATCACGTTGACGCGAGCCGGCGGACAGTGATCGACGCCCTAACCGACGCCTTCCGGTCGGCCTACGGCGGGACCGAGGCGACGCTTCCAGATGACGTGCTTGAACGAGCCCGGGAGCGAGCCGCCGAGACGTTCGAGACCGACGACTGGAACCGTCGACTGTGATCCGCCGGATCGGAACGCTCAACTAACGGCACTACGGCCGTTCGAACGTGACATCCGACCGCCAGCGACTAGAGCGACTCTGGGGGCTGGCGACCGGCGGGCTCGCACTGCTCCTCACCGTCGGCGCCTTAGTGTTTCCGCGACTCGTCTACGATCGGTTCCTCTGGCAGTACTTCTGGGGGCCCGTTGAGGCCGACGGCCGAGGACTGTCGTGTGTTGCTCGAGCCGACGGCGAGACGTATGTCCCCGAGACGTGTGCGGAGAGTATGACTCCCGGTGTCGTCGCCGAGCCGGGGTACACGATCGTCTCGACGGTCGGGTATGCCATCGTGTTACTGGTGTTGCTCGTCGGAGTGTACTTTCTCATCGATCGACTTGATGTCGCCGACGACCGGTCGTTCGTGTACGCGATTGTTCCGTTCGTGTTCTTAGGCGGTGCGTTACGAACGGTCGAGGATGCTAGTATCGCAATGCTGGAGGCGACCGGCACGCCCGCGCTGCCGTTTCCCTACACAGCGGTGATCATCAGCCCATTCATCTACTTCGCGGTCTTTGGCATCACCATCGGGGCGCTCGTCATCGCGGTTCTCGCGGCGCGACGAGGACTTGTCGCGGATTACGAGGCGCCGCTTGGCCTCATGGGAACGATCGCGTTGGTCATGACGATGGGATATCTAGTCGTACTGACGGTCACGACGGACGTCCTCACCGTCGACTGGGCAATCCCGGCGATCACCCTCGGGGGCGCGACTCTCATCACGGGTGGGGTATGGGTGCTCACTGAGCAGTACGCCCCGCAGGTCAACGCCGGAACCGGACGGGTCGGTGCCATCATCATCTGGGGGCATGCTGTGGACGGCATTGCGAACGTACTCACGCTTGATTGGATCGGTGGGTACACCCCCAAACACGTCGTGAACGCTGC
>JBKHFN010000193.1:0-3567 GCA_046540195.1 Salinarchaeum sp. | reverse complement strand
TCTGGCCGTCCGCGGAGAGATCTACATGCCCCGGGAGGCCTTCCAGGCGTACAACCGCGAGCGCGTTGAGGCCGGCAAGGACCCCTTTGCGAATCCCCGAAACGCCGCCGCCGGCACGCTCCGACAGCTCGATCCTGAGGTGGTCGCCGAACGACCACTATCGTGTTTCTTCTTCGAGGCGCTAGCAATCGGGAGTCCAGATACCTGGGTTGACGGGGCACTCGACACCCACAGTGCACTTCACGAGCACTTCCCGGAATGGGGGTTGCGGGTGGCTGACCGGGTGACCCGCGTTGAGGACATCGACGAGGCCATTGCGTACCGCGACGACCTGCTTGCGGCGCGTGAGGACCTCGCCTACGAGATCGACGGCGCAGTGATCAAGATCAACGATCGGCGGACCTGTGCGGAACTTGGTGCGACAGCGCGGGCCTACCGGTGGGCCATCGCGTATAAGTTCCCCGCTCGGACCGAGGAGACGATCGTCCGCGATATCGTCGTCCAGGTAGGCCGAACCGGCCGACTCACACCCGTCGCGCTGCTTGATCCGGTCGATGTCGGCGGTGTGACCGTTTCGCGGGCAAGTCTTCATAATCCTGCAGAGATCGAGCGTCTCGGCGTCGATCTAGGTGATCGGGTGCGCATCGAGCGCGCTGGGGATGTCATCCCACAGGTCGCAGAGGTACTCGAACACGACGCCGATTCCGACGCGGGAACATTCCACTTCCCCGAGAGCTGCCCGGCCTGTGGGAGCCCGGTCGAACGCGAGGGGCCGATGGCCTACTGTACTGGCGGCCTGGCCTGCCCCCGACAGCTCGTGCGGGCAGTGGTGCACTTCGCCAGCCGCGACGGTCTTGAAATCGAGGGGCTCGGTGAACAGCGCGTCGAGCAACTGCATGACGCCGGGCTGATCGAAGCAGGGGTGGCCGACCTCTACGAGATTGATCAAGCAGACCTCGAAGCACTAGATGGCTGGGGGGAGCAAAGCGCCGATAACCTACTGGCGGAGCTTGAGGCGTCAACGGCACCACCGCTACCGGAGTTCCTCTCCGCACTCGGCATTCCCGAGGTTGGACCAACGGTCGCACGCGACCTGGCGGCCGCGTTCGGCGATCTCGAGGCGATCATGGACGCTAACGCTGACGAGCTTGAGGCAGTCGAGGGGATCGGCCCGGAGATCGCCGCGGAGGTGGCGGGCTTTTTCGCCACCGAGCGCAACCGCCAGGAGATCCGGCGTCTACGCGAGCACGGGGTCGATCCCGAGCCGTTCGAACAGACCACCGCAGACGCACTTGCCGGACTAACGATCGTCTTCACGGGCACGCTTGATGCGTTCACCCGCCAAGAGGCCTCAGAGGTGGTCGAACAAAACGGCGGGGCAGTCACCTCAAGTGTCTCCAGCAACACCGACTATCTCGTCGTCGGCACGAATCCGGGGACGCGCAAGCGCGAGGACGCCGAGGCGAACGACGTGCCGACGCTAGATGAGGCGGCGTTTCTTGAGTTACTCGCAGAGCACGGAATTGACATCTGAAGCGGCGACAGCAATTCGCCAACCGTTATGCGGGGCCGACCCAACACGAATGCATGGGAGATTCGACGCTACGGGTCGGTGCACACGTTTCGATTGCCGACGGACTCGACGCAGCCGTCGACCAGCAGGCTGAGTATGGGGGGACCTGCGGCCAGCTGTTTGTCGGTTCGCCGCGCACCTGGTCGGTTAGCACGCGTGAGCTGGAAGAGGTGACGGCGTTCAAACAGGCCACTGCCGAGACAGACATTGGCCCCTGGATCATCCACGGGACCTACCTCATCAACTTCGCGACGCCAAAAGACGATCTCGCCGCAAAGTCACTCGACACGGTCCAAGCCGAACTCGATGCTGCCGCGGAGCTCGGAATCGATTACTACACGTTCCACCCAGGAGCACACACCGGTGCGGGCGTTGACGCCGGGATCAATAATGTCGGCATGCGTCTACGCGAGCTTGACGTGCCCGACAGTGTCACCCTTCTGTTAGAGAACACCGCAGGTGGGGGAACCTCACTGGGAGCATCGATAGCAGAACTCGGGCGAATGCTTGATGTGGCGGATCTGTCACCGGAGACACTTGGGGTCTGTCTTGACACTTGTCACCTCTACGCGGCGGGCTATGACTTCTCCACCGAGGTCGGGATGGGGGATCTCCTTGAGGAGATCGACACGGAAATTGGCCGCGAACGCGTCAGATATCTCCATCTGAATGACTCGAAGCACCCGTGTGGATCGCACAAGGACGAACACGCCCATATCGGCCTCGGCGAGATCGGCGATGCAGGCTTTGAACAGCTCCTAGCTGACGAGTGGCTGCGGTCCCTGCCAATGGCTCTTGAGACGCCTGTCGAAGGCGGTAAAGACTACACTTGGAACATCAAGCGGATCCGCGAACTCGCCGACGACTGAGCTAGAAGAGGTGGTCGTCGACGACACGAGCGGGCCCGCCGACATGCCACTGGCGGGTCTCGACACCACAGGCGGCGACGGCGTCCTCAACCCGGTCGGCGTAGGCATCGGGCGTGTTGATGTAGACGGTTGCCCCGGTATCGACTGAGAAGTACGCCGGTACGCCCTCAGCACGTAGATCACGAACGGCCTCGAAGATATCTAGAGTGGCGGGCTTCCAGTAGACCCACCCCTCGGGACCGGTCATCGTCGTTGCCGCCAGCGAGAGCGAGTCGTGCTCAGCGAGTTCGAAGGTGGTCTCAAAGTCGTTTTGTCGGAGGGCCTCCCGGCAGGCCAGGATCTGTTCTTCGACGTACACTCGCCGGGCGTCAAACATGTGACTCGCCGCCGCCTCAGCGTGGGCATCGTCGGTCTCCTTGTAGGCCGACACGAGTCCAACCACAATCGTCAGATCGTCACCGAGATCGGTAGCAATGCGTTCCGATCGGCAGTCCGCGTCGCTCAGGCCGGCCCGGAGATGCGAGAACCCACCGGTGACCGCCCGAGCCGCTGAGGCCGACCCGCGCCGGGCAATCGTCGAGAGTTCCGGCAACGAGAGATCAAGCCCGGCAGCGGCCGCCAATGCTGTCGCCGCAGCGGCAAAGCCCGAAGAGGACGATCCAAGACCGACGTTCGTCGGGAACGTGTTTTCACTTTCAAGGCGAACGGCGGCCTCCTCGTCGATGTCAGCGCGTTCACGCACCGCGTCAACAACCCGATCAAGCCGCGCCGTATCGGTGACAACCTCGCCGTCGATCACGTAGTGATTCTCATCGCGGTCGGACTCAAAAACCGCCGTGGTGGTCGTCCGACTCGGTGCCGTACACACGCTGATGCTGTCGTGGTAGGGCAACCGCTGTTCGTCGTCGCGCATCCCGTGATACTTGACAAGCCCCTGAATGGGGTGTGCGACCGCCGTCGCCTTACTGACCATACTCCAAGGCCGGCCAACCGGTCGCTTAAGCCTAGCGGTGCCCGACGGAGGGGCCCACAGTTTATCAGGTCGCTAGTTGTACGCCGGCCTATGCCGACAGTCGACGGACACTATGGCCATGGGTACGCTGAGGCGGCACTGACTGCCGACGA
>JBKHFN010000192.1:0-3568 GCA_046540195.1 Salinarchaeum sp. | reverse complement strand
GATTTAAAAAGTATCGCTAATCATGACAGCAGACGATCCACTCAGTAACGCGCTCTCGGGGCTCGATAACGCCGGGAGTGTCGGTCATCTGACGCATACGGTATCGCCGGCCTCGAACGAGATCGGGAGCGTCCTTGAGGTCCTCTATGACCGTGGGTACATCGACGGTTTCGAGTACATTGAGGACGGTAAAGCCGGTCAGTTCGAGGTTGAACTAAACGGCCGCATCAACGAGTGTGGCCCGGTCAAGCCCCGCTACTCCGTCGGCGCCGACGAGTTCGAAAAGTGGGAGAAGCGGTATCTCCCGGCGCGCGACTATGGGTCACTCGTGGTGACCACGAGTCATGGGGTTATGAGCCACTACGACGCCCGTGAACAGGGTATCGGTGGCCAAATCATCGCATACGTCTACTAACCATGCAACGAACCGAACTCGAGATTCCAGCGGACGTCGACGCCGAGATGGATCGGCTCGACCTAACGGTCTCGGGCCCGAACGGGACCGTCTCCCGTCGGCTGTGGTATCCCGACGTGTCGGTCTCCGTTGAGGATGACACTGTCGTCATCAAAGGCGAGGCCGACGACGCGAAGACGACATCGACGGTCGGCACCTTCGAGAGCCACGTCCGGAACATGTTCCGGGGGGTCACCGAGGGCTTCGAATACGAGATGGAAGTGTTCTATAACCACTTCCCGATGCAGGTCTCCGTTGAGGACGGCGAGATCGTCATCGAGAACTTCCTCGGCGAGCGGGCGCCGCGATCGACCGCGATCCACGGCGATCAGACGACCGTCGAGATCGACGAGGAGACCGTTTACGTTCGCGGCCCCGACAAGGAGGCCGTCGGCCAGACTGCTGCCGATATCGAACAGCTCACGCGTGTCCGGGACAAGGACATCCGCGTCTTCCAGGACGGCGTGTACATCACGCAGAAACCCGAGAAGGGAGGTGCCTGAATAGATGGCAGACAACGAACTCACCGAGATCAGCGGCGTCGGCGAGAGCAAGGCCGAGGCCCTCCGCGAGGCGGGCTTTGACTCGCTTGAGGCCGTCAAGGGCGCCTCACAGGATGAATTGGCATCGGTCGAGGGGATCGGGACGGCACTCGCCGCCCGGATCAAGGCTGACGTTGGTGATCTTGATGTTGAAGCTGAACCGGCTGCAGAAGTCGAGGAGGCTGAGGCCGACGCGGTCGAGGAGGCCCCAGCGGAGGAGGTTGAGACCGAACTCCGCGCTCGTGGTCTCACCGATAAGACGCCCGAGTTGAGCGACGAGGAGGAACGCCTGCTCACCGAGCGTGCCTCGACGAGCCAGCCGAAGTTCAATCGCCAAGACCACCACAAGAAACAGCGTGTCCCGAGTTCCTGGCGGCGACCCCGCGGTGACCTCTCGAAACAGCGTCGCCGGATCAAGGGCAAGGGCGACGTCGTCGAGGCCGGATATCGCACGCCGACGGCCGTTCGCGGCAAACACCCGAGCGGATTTGAAGAGGTACTTGTGCATACGCCCTCCGAACTTGAGGACGTTGATCCCGACCGTGAGGCCGTTCGGATCGCCTCGGCTGTCGGCGGTCGCAAGCGCGAGCGCATTGAGGAACTGGCCGAAGACCGCGAGATTCGCGTCTTGAACCCGACCTACGAGGAGGTCGAAGTGGAGGCTGACAACGCATGACCGATCTCAGAGCACAGAAACGGCTTGCGGCCGACATCCTCGATGTCGGCGAGAACCGCGTCTGGCTCGACCCGGAAGAACAGGACGAGTTGGCGGACGCTATCACCCGCGAGGATGTCGCTGAACTCATTGAGGAGGGGACGATCCGCGCCAAACCCAAACAGGGCAACTCCCGTGGCCGTGTCCGCGAGCGTGCGGAAAAGCGCTCCTATGGCCACCGGAAGGGCCCCGGCTCCCGGAAGGGCAAAGCCGGTGCCCGCCAGGACGAGAAAGACGAGTGGACCCGGAAGGTTCGCGCCCAGCGCCAGACCCTTCGGACGCTCCGTGACGATGGGACACTGACCCCCGGACAGTACCGGGAACTGTACAACAAGTCCCGTGGTGGAGAGTTCCCCGATGTCCGCCGACTGCTGAACTATATCGAAGACACCTACGACATTACACTTGATCGATCCGATCTTGGAGGTGAACACTAATGGCAACTGGTCCACGGTATAACGTTCCGATGCGGCGTCGGCGTGAGGTCCGGACTGACTACCATCAGAGGTTGCGCCTGCTGAAATCCGGCAAGCCGCGTCTCGTTGCGCGGATCTCGAACAACCACGTCAGGGCGCAGCTGGTGACTCTCGGTCCGGACAGTGACGATACGGTCGCGAACGCCATCTCGGCCGATCTTGAGGAGTTTGGCTGGGAGGCACCGACCGGCAACCTTCCAAGCGCGTATCTAACCGGTCTACTGGCTGGTAAGCGCGCGCTTGACGCCGGAGTTGAGGAGGCCGTTCTTGATATTGGTCTTCACAGCCCGACGCCCGGAAGCAAAGTTTTCGCGGTTCAGGAGGGAGCGATCGACGCCGGCCTCGATATCCCACACAACGAGGCGGTTCTCCCTGACTGGCGGCGCAATCGCGGCGAACATATCGCTGAATACGCTGCCGACCGCGAGGAGCCGCTATACAGTGGCTCCTTCGACGCGACCGACCTACCCGAACACTTCGACGACATCCGGGAGACACTACTCGAACTATGAGCGCAGGAGATGCACACGACGGCTGGCAGCCGGTCACCCGGCTCGGCCGACTGGTACAGGACGGCGAGATCGACTCGATGGAGGAGGCCCTCCAGTCAGGACTCTCGCTGAAGGAACCCGAGATCGCCGATCAGCTGTTGCCGGGGCTTGAAGACGAGGTCCTTGACATCAACATGGTCCAGCGGATGACCGACTCCGGCCGCCGGGTGAAATTCCGGTGTGTGGTCGTCATCGGCAACCGCGATGGATATGTCGGCTACGCCGAGGGACGCGACGATCAAGTCGGCGCGGCCATCCAGAAGGCCATCGGGATTGCCAAGCAGAATATCATCAAGGTTGAACGCGGCAGCGGCTCCTGGGAGGACCGTCCTGGCGGAACCCACTCGCTGGTCCGCAAAGCCGAGGGTAGTGCCGGGAGTGTTACCGTTGAGATCAACCCGGCTCCACAGGGTCTCGGCCTTGCAGCCGCGGAGACGCCGCAGAAGGTGCTTGAACTCGCAGGCATTGAGGACGCATGGACGACGAGTTACGGGAACACCCGGACGACGGTCAACTTCGCGAAGGCGACGTTTAACGCGCTCCGCAATGCCTCTCAATCGCGCACTCCGCCACGACTCCGCGACCAACAGCGAGCGGACGAACAGGACTTTGAGGAGGTGTCCGAGTGATGCAAGCGGTTGTCCAACTCCGCGGCGAGATTGACATGAGCCAGGATGTCCGCGATACCCTGGAAATGCTCAATCTCCACAAGCAGAACCACTGTACATTCGTCCCCGAGACGGACTCCTATCGGGGTATGATCACCAAGGTCCACGATCATGTGGCATACGGCACGCCCAGTGCTGACACGGTCGCGATGTTGCTCCGCC